>JBFKOL010000029.1:0-22091 GCA_041628815.1 Saprospiraceae bacterium
GCGTCACGTTACCGAAGGTGAGCCTCGTTGTTATATAAAATCAACCGGATAATGCGGCCATGTTTTGATCAATCCACTGCTGGCGCATGACGCCGGGGAGAATGCTCGTGATGAGACCGTCGGGATTGACGAATAGGTGGTGGGGGTGGGGATTTCTTCGATGGATTCAATAACAGTCGCCTGGCCGTGATCCGCCAGATCATCGGTGCGCAGTCCCCATAAGATGATACCCAGCACGATAACAATTAAAAAGGGACCAAACCAGCTGCTCGGCCGGGGGGATTGAGGGTTATTACTTTTCCAGGGCCGGCTGACCGGATGCCCGCAAATATCACATTCGCTGATTCCTTCCGGCAGTTTCAATCCACATTTCTGGCATTACATTGTCTGTGCCCTCCTCGCCTCTTAATCTCCACTGCGCCCCAAAACCACCCGGGCCTGGTTCTGTAAGCAAGATAGATCCTCTCCTGGTTTCCAGTTTCTCTCTTTAGCTGCCGTCATAAGGTTCGGCCAGCAGCTCATCTATTTTCTGTTCAAGTTCCGGCGGATACAGCGGGCCGATCTTGAGGCCGCGCAGTTCGCCGTTTTTGCCTACATAGAATGTTTCGGGCACGCCCTGCATGTTGTAATCCTGCGATATACGGGTGCCGATATCCGGTCCGTTGAAGTAGGTGATGTCAAATTCGTCAATATAGGCCAGTGACTTGAATTCGGTGTCGGCATAAGCCACACCAATGAAATGAATGACAGGCGTATACTTTTTATGCCTCCAACCCAATGTCTGAAAGGCACTGCTGAACCCGTGTAACAAATGAAAGGCCAGTGCCATTAAACCTATGAGGTAGGCAATGACGAAAGGCAGTTTTGAAAATGTCTCGCTCACCTGATGGTACGCGTTTTCTATCATCAAACCGTCATAGTTCACAAGAGGCACATCACCGAACTTAAGCTTCCACCAGAAATCACCCATATGAATCATCAGGAAAGCAAAAATCAGTATTCCCAAAAGTGCCATATTACGGGAAGCCCACGTGCTGTCCTGTCCTGCGCTTTTGGCATACTTGGACACTTTGGCACGTCTATTCTTGATGGCAATCAGAATACCCTGAAAAGTATGCAACAATATCAATGCATACAGTCCCTTTGCTATTATCTGGATAACTGGGTTGTGACCCATAAAATCTGTGTAAATGTTGAAGGCTTTGCCCCCATCATTGTAAAACAGTTGAAGATTTCCTGCAAGATGCACCAGTAAAAACAAAATCAGGAAGAGACCCGTAAGTGTCATGATGATTTTCTGGCCAATACTCGAGACCAGGAAACGTGCAAACCACTTCATGTCGATAAGAATATTGTGTCGACAAAATTAACGATTCTTGAGGGCTCGATACAGGACAGCCGAGCCTAAAAATTAAATAGAACAAATCTAATCAAGATGTCTCGTGAACATTTTGATATTCAATTTGGGGTCACGATTTTCTACTTCCTAAAGATCGCCAGACAGACAACCAAAAAAGCAATGTTGAAAAAAATCAATTAAATTACGGGTAAAAATGTGTCTCCGGATTTAGCATTCGTCTTATCGATGAATGTTTATGGGACAACGGTCAAATAAGACATGTAGAAACCGAAATCTCATTAAAGAAATATAATGTAGATTGTTTTCAATTGGTTTTTTGGGGTTATGCAGGGTACGAACAGTACCCTGTTTTTTTTAAGCACAGCGTATACATTTGGCACTTTCAGGCAATAACATTAACCTCTGAGGATTGATAGGTTTTTTACAAACTACACAAATGCCAAAACCAGGTTTTCCAATGTTTGACAACGCTACTTTGAGCTTGGACAGTTTCTTTTTCCTGTTGCGGAGACTTGCTTCGACAACGCTTTTGTTGTTTATGGCATCCATTCGGCTTATCCGCCCGATGGCATTTTCAGGTGCTACCGGCCCCGTATTTTTTTCTAAATCGACGATTTCGCTTTCCAGTTTCTTGATAAGCTTTCGGATTTCTTCTGCCAATTTTGCCGTGTCTTCTTGTTTCATTCAAGATAAAATATTAATTTTCAATCAGTTATACCAACCCAAACACCATGAGTGAGTGCAGGTGGACGTATTATGATCCCTCGGGGGGCACACAGACGCTGGGCCTTTATCACGGTGACCAGTCTGGGCACGTGATGATATACCTCAACGAAAAGGTGGTATTGGTTGATTTTATGGTGTTCAATTCGAAGAGTTATTCATTCATTGTCAATGAACATCTCCTTCAACTCAATTTACAAAAAGAAGGTGGTAAGTTTCAATATGAATTTCAAGGCCAGCTTGTAGATCCTCCCAAAGGACCATTCGATAAAATGAAGTCCTATCTCCGCAATTCCTTTTCTTTTTTATTCTGACCTTCTTCACCTACCTTTGATAAAATTTCACGTACAGCCGTGAGCCACAACAATGCACATGAAGGATTGGATCTGTACATTGAGGCATTGATCTTCTCTGCCGAATATGCTCTCTCCATCGATGAAATCAGGAAGTGTTTGAAATCTACTTTTGATAGGAACTTCGACTCTTCACACATTCAAGAGCTTATCAACAGGATCCAGGAGAAATACGATGGGGACACACATGCCATTCAACTCAGAGGCATAGCTGATGGTTATCTTTTTATGACAAAACCTCGGTATCACAGAATTATTGAGGACTTTTTGCGGTTAAATGAAAAAAAGCGTCTGACTAAAGCGGCGATGGAAACATTGTCTATCGTTGCTTATAAACAGCCCATTACCAAAACAGAAATTGAACAAATCCGGGGAGTCAACAGCGACTATACGATGCAAAAACTTCTTGAAAAAGAATTGGTAGAAATTCTTGGCAGGAGGGAAGGACCGGGAAGGCCATTGCTATACGGTACATCCCATAAATTTTTGGATCACTTTGGATTAAAAGACATGACTGATTTGCCGAAACTCCGGGAAATCGAAGCTGATCAGGAAAGTATCGGTTCTAAGGAAATTGAAATACAATCACATGAAGGACAAACCTCTGGTCAATAGGGTGGCACAAAGCAAGCTCAAGACCATAAATCTTGAGGAATACTACCCATCATTGCCCATGGTGGAGTTTGATATAGCCAACTATCTTTTCAAGGGTCTGATCTTGAAGGAAAAAGACTTCAGGGATTCGTTGAAATCATTTGAATGGGCCGGCCTCGACAATAAAATTCTACTTGTTTTTTGCTCAACAGATGCCGTTATCCCGGTATGGGCTTATATGTTGGTGAGCGGGTTGGCTTCGGTTCATGCGTCTGAAGTATTCATGGGCGACAAGCTTTCTTTTCTGCAGCATCATTATATGAGGGTATTGGACGATATGGATTTCTCCTCCTACGAAGAGGAGCGTGTAGTCGTTAAAGGGTGCAGCCAAAAGCCCGTCCCTGCCGCTGCATATGCGTATCTGACCCAAAAACTCAGACCTTATGCCCAGAGCATCATGTATGGAGAACCTTGTTCGACAGTGCCCATTTTCAAAAGACCGAGAAAACTGCATATCAATTCCTGAAATTGGTCCGTTTTTAGCTATATTTTAAAAAATGTCAATGCGTATCCTATGAAGAATACCTTTTCTAAATTCGGCCTTCTAGCAGGAGTCCTCTTTACGTTCCTGATTTTTATTTCATACGCTACTGAACCAAACAAGGTAACAGCTGTCCTGAATAATCTCCCACAGATGATCATGGCACCGGACATGTCTGCACAGTTTAATTGGGCGGGTGAGCCCATACCGTTTATCGGTGATGCCAGGGAAAGACTTGATCGTGAGTTATTGGTCAATTCCTATTATCATTCCAGTACCATTCAAAATATTAAACTAGCCAATAGATATTTTCCCGTCATCGAACCCATTTTGAAAGAAAACGGTATACCGGACGATTTCAAATATCTCGCTGTTGCCGAGAGTAACCTGCGAAACGTCACTTCCTATGCCAATGCAAGGGGTTTTTGGCAATTCAGGAAGGCCGCAGCCAAAGAGCAGGGACTCGAAGTCAATGATGAAGTCGACGAAAGATACCACGTCGAAAAATCAACCAGGGCGGCCTGCGCCTACCTCCACTACTTGAAAAAGCGTTTTGGAACATGGACGGATGCAAGTGCAGCTTACAATATGGGTCCTACAGCCTATGCGCGAAACCTCAAACAACAGGATGAACAGAGTTTTTACAACATGAATCTCAATGAAGAGACGAGCAGGTATATTTACAGGCTTGTAGCCCTAAAGACCATCATGTCAAATCCGGAGAAGTTTGGATTTTATATCAATGAAGATCAGTTATACCCTCCTATGGACCAGTATTATGAAGTCGTAGTCGACGAATCAGTTGATAGCTGGGCGGATTTTGCCCATAATTACGGCATAACCTACAGAGAGCTGAAAAGGTACAACCCATGGTTGATCGATGACCATTTAACCGTTATCAAGAATACCTACCGGATAAAAATCCCCAATTAGTACCCATTCACATCTTGAAATGTGTAAGGGCTATGAATCGATTGATCCTGTCATCGATATCGGCTTGGTTCAGGGTCTTGATCCTTTGATTGCTGAAGTCTTCGACGACAAACGATGCCATGGCTGATCCATAGATGACAGCCCTCTTCATGTTTTCAAAGGAAATGTCGTCTGTGGAGGCTATATATCCCAAAAGTCCACCGGCAAAGCAATCTCCTGCCCCTGTCGGATCTACGACGCGCTCTAGAGGCATAGCCGGTGCAAAAAAGACCTGGTCTTTTTCGAATAGAAGGGCACCGTGTTCTCCCTTCTTGATGATGACAAAGCGCGGGCCAATATTGAAAATCTTTTCGGCAGCTTTTACCAGTGAGTGTTCTCCACTGAGCATCCTCGCCTCCTCGTCATTGATGGTCAGTACATCGCAAAGAGAAATGGCCTCCATAAGCTTGTCGTGGGTATGATGAATCCAAAAGTTCATCGTATCGAGAACAACCAGCTTTGGTCTGGTTCGCAATTGCCGCATGACGCTTATCTGGATATCCGGTGTCAAATTGCCGAGAAGCACATACTTGCTCTCTTTGTAGCTTTCGGGCAGTACCGGATCAAAATCTTCAAGCACGTTCAGATCCGTAACCAGTGTATCACGGCCAATCAGATTTGCATGGTATCTTCCTGACCAGAAAAAGGATTTGCCACCACGGATTATCTTTAATCCTTCCAGATTGACCCCTCTTTTTTCAAGCGCCTGAAGTTCATCTTTCGGAAAATCGTCACCCACGATGGATACGAGTCTGATATCATTGGTAAAATAACTCGCCGCAAGACTGATGTAGAGGCAAGCTCCTCCTACCACCATCTCGACCTTTCCAAAAGGAGTTTCTATGCTATCGAATGCCACCGTGCCGACGGTGAGTAAACTCATACTTTATTTTTAATCAAAAGTAGAAAGATTGACACAATCCATATTGCCATTATTTGGCAAAGTCTTAACCCTTTGTTACAATAAAAATTGCACATCACCATAGATTAGACGTACTTTGCTTTAAATCCAATAGACCATCAATTTTATTATTATGGAATTTTCACTTTTTCTGGCATTCTTGGGAGGACAGGAATTGATTGTAATCGCTTTCATCGTCCTTTTGTTGTTTGGAGGCAAGAAACTTCCAGAACTCATGAAAGGTCTGGGCAAAGGAATCCGAGAATTCAATAGTGCCAAAGCCAATATACAGGGAGAAATAAAAGAAAGCATGAAGGATCTCGACGAAGGATCCAGCAAATGACCCATGCCCCCGGCAGGGCTGTCTTTCTTTTCCCTTGCCTGTTTTTCTTTGTTAATCTGAGTTCACAGATAGAAAACAGCTTTATCGGTTTCTGGGCCGGTGAATTGATTAAACCACCCTATGATATCCCTTTAGCCTTTGACATCTCCGTAGACGAAGGTGTCGCCACGGCTCAATTTTTTAATCCGGCTCAGGGCGTCATCCAATATCACCTCGACAGCGTGCGAATTTTGGCGGACTCTGCCATCTTCTTTTTTAACAACATATCGATAAGGCTCGAAAAAACCGATACACTTCTCGTGGGTAAGTGGGAACAGGGTGACGAAAGCAATGACATCAAACTTGTCAAGGATGCTGAATTGCGCAACCCATCAAGACCGCAAACTCCACAACCGCCATTTTCTTACAGGTCAGACACAGTCTCTTTCCTCTCAAGAGACACCTCCGTAATGCTGGAAGGAACCCTGACAAAACCGAAAATAGGCAATCAAAGCACCGCCGTTGTCCTATTGACCGGCTCAGGCCCGCAAGATCGTGACGAACAAATCCTTGGACATCGCTTGTTTGCCGTCATGGCGGATCATCTGACACGCCAGGGAATCAGTGTCCTTCGTTTCGACGATCGCGGAATGGGAAACTCTGAAGGTATTCACGGTTTGGCTTCTTCTTATGACTTTGCTGAAGACGCATCGGGCGCCTACGATTTTCTCAACCTAATGGGATATACAAACATCGGCTTTATCGGTCACAGCGAAGGGGGTATCATAGCTCAAATAGCCGATAGCCTGGTCGGAGGAGCGGCCTTTCATGTGTACCTTGCAGCACCGGGCATAACCATTTCTGACCTCATGGTCGAACAAAACAGGCTCGTTCTCGAAAAGACCTACCCCGACACCCTGCTTCAAGGCTACCTTGGGCTTATCGAAGATGTGTTTAACATCATCAAATCGGCTGTCACTCTCCCAGAAAAACTCAACAGTATCACCTCAAAATCCAACGCGTTTTATGACGACTACCAGGAAGGCTACAGGGAGCACCTGGGGCCGTCACGAATGACATTTTCCATGCGCTTTACCCAGTTGTTATACCTTAAGTGGTGGATGTACTTCTTGTCCTACGAACCGAAACAATACCTCGCTCAAATCAAATCTCCTATTCTGGCCATCAACGGGTCCGAAGATATTCAAGTTACACCCAGTAATTTAGCAGCAATTTCAGCAAAAGCCGTCAATAGTTTAGCCGTGACCACACATGAGATGAAAGGTCTCAATCATTTATTGCAACAATGCCATACCTGTACAATACGTGAATACGGTTTGATTACACAAACCATATCGACAGAAGTTCTCGATATCATTGTCAAATGGTTACATTCCCTCAGTACAATCAATCATGAATAGTCGTAACACCACGGCGATATTTATATTCATTTGCCTCGCTGACGTCATCATTTTATCGGCAGGATGGCCTTATAGGTGGATTTCAAAGCCACTGATAATGCTTTGGTTGATCTTTCATTATTACCACGGTACAAAGTCCTGTCAGAGAAAAAAGATAGGGTATGTATTCTTTGGCTCCCTTCTATTTGCACTTTTGGGCGATATCTTTCTGCTGAACAACGAGTTGTTCGTATTTGGCCTTGCCAGTTTTTTATTGATGCAGGTCGGATACTGCGTCGTTTTTTCAGCAGCTAAAAATTTCTTCGGTACGAGAGAATGGATTTTTGGGGCAATACTGTTGCTGATCGTCGTTGCCATGGTCATGTTTTTGTGGCCCCATACCGGTTCTTTGCGTCTTCCAGTAGGCATCTATGCTTCCGTAATTGGTCTGATGGCTTTTTTGGCCTATACCCGGGATATGCGGTCTCCAGGCTATTCAAGGGTAGTTTCGGGAGCAATTCTTTTCCTGATATCGGATATGATCCTTAGCATCAATCACTTCGTCCCAGAATATACAGTACATGGCAGCATTGTCATGTTAACCTATGCAGCTGCTCAGCTTCTCATTGTATCGGGATGGATCGACTTTACTTGTAAAGATTGAAGTTGTAAAGACCTGTGCGCTGGATGAGATGCATCATCGACACTTTTACTACACCCATGCCATAGGTGACTGACTTTGTCAGACCGATGGAGGAGGCTTCCTCAAAGTAGCGGGTAGGGCAGGATATCTCGCCAATGTCATATCCTTTGTAGATGATTTGAGAAAGGACCTGATTGTCAAAAATATAATCGTCCGAGTTCTGTTCGAAATTGATGGACTCGAGAACTTCTCTTTTATAAGCCCTGTAACCTGTATGATACTCTGAAAGTTTGTGTCCTGCCAATAGGTTTTGCAGAGCGGTAAGAACACGGTTGGCCAGGTATTTGTACCGCGGCATTCCACCTCGCAGCGCTCCATTGCCAAGGATACGCGACGCGAGTACTACGTGGTAGACACCTTCTCCAATCAAAGAGACCATAGCCCTGATCAGCCTGGGGGTATATTGATAATCTGGATGCACCATTATGATGATATCGGCATCAAGGTCCAGCGCTTTGCGGTAAAGTGACTTCTGGTTGCCCCCATAGCCGAGGTTGACTGAATGCTTGAGAATATGGGGAATACCCAATTTTGCAGCCAAGGAAACAGTGTTGTCGCTGCTGGCATCATCGCAAAGGATAATGTCGTCAGCAATATCGGCAGGAATCTCTGCGACCGTTTGTTCCAGGGTCTCTGAAGCATTGTAGGCAGGAAGTACGATGGCTACCCGATAATCTTTATACATTGCGTATTCTTAGCTTACCAAGTTAGTTACAAATGAAAATTCTCAAAAGAGTCCTCCTCGTTCTTGTAATACTTCTTGTCCTTTTAGTAGTTTTTGTGCGATTCGCAGTGCATGAATCCAGACCACAACACACTGATGACAATAACGCCGAAATTATGGCCGACCGTCTCCTTGAAGCAATCAATGCTGAGGCGTGGGACAGCACCAAATACGTGAGCTGGACCTTTCCCGGGGGGCATCATTACGTATGGGACAGGACAACCAACGATGCGCAGATCAAATGGAACGACTATGAGGTTCATCTCGATATGGATGAAATTACCGGACTGGCTTTCAGGGATGGCACAGAACTCGATGGCCGTAAAAAATCAAAAGCTATAGCCAAAGCTTGGGAATACTGGTGCAATGATTCATACTGGCTGGCGGCTCCATTCAAGATACGCGATCCGGGCACCTCACGTCATATCGCCGTCGACGAGGAAGGAAATGAAGGATTGCTGGTCTCCTATGAGTCCGGCGGTGTCACGCCCGGCGACGCTTATTTGTGGTACGTGGATGACAGTGGACTTCCTACTGGATTTAAGATGTGGGTTAAAATTATCCCTGTCGGAGGCGTTTATGCCTCTTGGGAAGGATGGAAAGACGCAACCACAGGAGCCAAAATAGCATCCGAGCACGAACTGAGCATTGGGGGTGTGCTGATAAAACTGACCGATATAAAAGCCGGTAACAACTGGTCTGACCTTGAACTAGAGTCATCACCTATAAGACTTTGATATCCAGGTAACAACAGTTTAGGCCTGAATTGCGCCAGTCAGGTTTTACTACAAAGCTGCTATTTTCTTTTGCAGACTATTGAATTCCTTCAAGTCTGTTCCATTTTCTCTTGCCAACACCATTGCCTTACCCAATGCATCACCGGCCTTTTGTTTTTCGGATTGCAGAAAATAAAGACGAGCCCTCATCAGGTGATATTGTGCATTTCCATGCGCCAAAACGATGGCCCTGTCAATCATCCCAGTCAGGACACGTAAATCATCGGTATCGCATGGTTTTTTGAGACGGACAGAACTGTATTGATAGATTACAGCGTGGTCGTAGGGATTTACATCGTCGAGATATTGAGCTGCAAAATGGAGAAAATCGTCCGATTTTTCTTCAGCTAACAATCTGCCGAGGTAATGGAGATAGGCGTTCTGTTCAGCTGTGACAGGTTCTATCAGACTGAAGAGATCAAAGGATTCCTCGAGTGTGGGTCTGGGTATGCCATTGTTCAGGCACTGGTGCACCAAAATGCCTATGGTCTCATCCACCTTTTCCTTTCCAATTATTTCATTGAATCGGGCCCTGTTATCTATCATGTAAGCAAATAGCTTTGACCTGGTGTCCTGCACAAAATCAAAAATGAAACGTATGTTTTTTTCCGTTGACCAATCATCTTGTGTCGATAGATATTTACGGACGACTTGCGGATGCTTGCCATCCATCAGTTGTAAGTGGAGATAAGCTTCGTGGTACATGATATGGGGCCTGCCACTCGATGCTCTTTTATCGTGAACATAAATCACAGGAGCAGTCTCTTCCGTGATAATTGGCTGGTCTGTCGGCGCAGTCTGCGTACCGGACTCGAAAGGTGCACTGCTCAATGATTTTAAGGCCATTGGTGCCTGATCCGAGCGCAAGGTTTGAGTGGCAATACGTAATAGATCTTTTTCATTGACGAGGTGATCTATTTTAAGACGGGTGTTGCCATGTTGGTCTAAAATGATCATGGTAGGTAGCCAAATCACCTCATATCTATCTCGAATCACAGCACCATATGGTCCGTCCATGTCGACCTTGACGCTTATAAAATGCTGATTGAAAAAGTTTCCAAGTGCTTTGTCCCGGAAAACCTTATCCATTTGCTTGCATGGCTTACACCATTTGGCATAAGTATCTATGAATATCCATTTTTTTTCTTTCGCAGCCTGTTCGATTGCATTGTCGACATGCCTTTTGCTGAATTGGATCCCCTGTCCATCAGTCCAAGCAAAAAACATGTATAAGATCAAAGTAAAGAGCATCCTGCTTATCCTTCTTGTATGCTTTTAATCAAATCTTCAATTTCTCTTTTCAATGCGCCACTTGCAACACCAGAATCGAGTGCTTTGTTAAGGCTCTTAAGCGCTTTCTTGCTCCTGTTTTGGGCCATCATGATTTTAGCATGTGTAAGGAGGAAGTCGGGACGCTCTATTTTCTTGAGAGCCATTCCGACGATTTTTTCGGCTGTTTCTACTGCCATGGGGTCAATGGCCTTGTATAAAAATAGATCCTCGGCGAGGAGATGCAAATCCTCCGGGTTTTGAGATAGAAGATCTTCGGCCATATTGAGGGCAGCTTCACACATCAAGGGTACATCGTCTACAGATTTGGCATAGAGGTAGTCTGCTTCGCGCGCAAACACATTTGCTTTGTCTACACAATGTGTTTTCATCTTTTTCTTGGCTTCTTCCGTGAGATCACGGACTTGAAACTCGATGGCATTGTTTATCGTATTCCAGCAGGCAGCTTCTATCTTAGAAGCCACCGCTTCTTTTCCCTTGATTTTTTCAATGAGAGGCCGCTCGGCTACAAAAAGATCAAACAGGCGTGAATCTGCATGAGTCATTGCTTCAAATAGAAAGTGTACTCTCTGTGATTCGTCGATATCCGGTTCTGATCGCAAATAATCGTTGGATACTTTGAGACTCGATTTATTGGCCCTGTTCAGGGCTTTTACATATTTAAGCACAAGATCATAGTCGCGATTACCTTCCTCGTAAAGGGCCGCATAGTCACCGCTCCGGTCAAAGGAGGAAACGATCATTTTTCCCAATTCTATGAATGCAGCAACATCTCTTCCTCCAACTACTTTCTTCACCACCTCACCGTGTTCATCAATGTACAAAAGGGTCGGATAGGCCGATACCGGGTATTCCTTTCCAAACTCAATCCCCATTGTCTCTTCCATGTCTATCTTCAGGCTGATGAAGTTCTCGTTGTAATATTCACCTACTGCCGGATTGGTGAATACGTTTTTCGCCATTCTTTTGCAGGGTCCACACCATTTCGCAAATGCATCCACAAAGATCAGCTTTTCTTCTTTGGCTGCTGCTTCCTTTGCATCTTCCCAGGTTCCTTCAAAAAACGATATACCCTGGGCTACTGCAACAGCAGACCAACAACCGACCAGGAATAATAAAAGGTACTTCTTCATGGATTTGGATTTATATCTCCGAACAGGCATTAAACGATAGCATACCGTCTCGTATTAAACGAGACTACACAAAATTATGATATTCGCATATAAAAATACATTTACCCAGACAAGCCTGAAGGATTTATGGCAAGTAAACGACAATTGTTTCTACATCATGTGGCACAAACGAGCAAATGGCCAATATTGCTGGAAGTTTCTCATGCCGAGGGAGCGCATATATTCGACAAGGCTGGCAAAAGATACATAGACATGAATTCTGGCATCAGTGTCAGCTCATTGGGTCATTGTCATCCCAAGGTGGTAAATGCTGTCCAGGATCAGGCCGTACGCTATATGCACACCATGGTTTACGGAGAACATGTACAGGATCCACAGGTTGATTTTGCCAAATTGCTCCTCGATCATGTCGATCCATCCTTTTCGTCAGTTTACTATCTCACAGCCGGCACCGAAGCCACTGAGCTTTCTATAAAACTGGCCAAAAAATATACAGGCAGGTACGAAATAGTAGCTTGCCGAAATGCCTATCACGGGTCGACACACGGGTCTGAAAGTCTCAGGAGTGATCTATCTTACAAACAACATTTTATGCCTTTGTTACCCGGAATCAGGCACATAAACTTCAATGATTTCGACGCCCTGAAGAAGATTACCCATGACACCGCTGCATTCATCTGCGAACCCGTCCAGGCTGAAGCAGGTGTCATTACTCCGGCAGTAGGCTTTCTCGCGGAAGCGCGAAAGCGGTGTACTGAAACGGGCACCTTGTTCATTTTGGATGAGATTCAAACCGGATTTGGACGTACCGGTAATCTATTTGCCCATCAATCATTCAAAGTAGTGCCCGATGCATTCCTCGTAGGCAAGGCCATGGGTGGAGGTATGCCTATAGCTGCCGTGGTGTCCAGCAGCGCAATAATGTCGTGCCTTGTTGAAAATCCTGCACTTGGCCATATTACTACTTTTGGCGGTCATCCAGTATGCGCAGCTGCCGCACATGCATGCCTTTCTACACTTCTTGAAGAGGGCTATGTGCTGGAAGTACATCAAAAAGAAGAGCTGGTGCATCGGTTGCTAAAACATGAAATCATTCGCGAAATCAGGAGTGCAGGTCTCATGATGGCTGTAGAACTTACGAAAAGAAAGTACCTCAAACACGTCATCAGCAAAGCCCTGGAACTTGGCGTCATTGTCGATTATTTCTTGTTCAACGACCGGTCCTTCCGATTGGCACCCCCATTGATAATGGCAGAAGATACAATTCACAAAGCATGCCAGCTTCTGCTTGAAGCAATGGATTATGCTGCAGAGCGATACAAGAAATAATCAGCAACAGTTGATATTGCCTTATTCTTTGAGAAAAGCCCTGGTCGCAAGCGAATACAACCAATAACATATAATTCCGATGATCACCACTCCGGGAATTGCTCCAAGCGGATCGTCGGCCAAAGCGAGCACATTGGATCTTCCACTCATGGCGACAGGAATTGCAAGGGCTATGCCTATCAGTGCCTCGCCGGTGATCAATCCTGAGGCAAAAAGCAAACCTGTATTTTCACTCTTTCCCTGCTGGCGCTCAAAATCGGCAACAGAAGATTTCCTGCTGTTTTGATAGCGAGACACGAGCCAGGCCAATACACCGCCCAGCATGATGGCGCTGTCCAGCTCAAATGGAAGATAGACGCCGACGGCCACCGCCAGTACGGGTACCCTGAAATCGCTTCCCTTTGCTTCTAGATATTCATCTAAGAGTATGATGGCTACCCCTATGGCCATGCCCAGGTATACCATCGCCCATGGAAGATCTCCTGAAAAAACACCCCTGGCGACACTCTCCATAAGTGTGGCCTGTGGCGCTGTGAGTGAATCCGGGTTGGCCTCTGTGGCCGGTCCAAAACCATAGCCAGTTAACAATAGCTGAAGAACAAGCGGCATGACAAGTGCCGCGCTGACTACTCCCACCATCTGCATGATTTGTTGCTTTTGCGGTGTGGCCCCGAGTATATGCCCGGCTTTGAGATCCTGCATGTTGTCACCGGCAATAGCGGCGGCACAGCATACCACTGCACCGATTAGTATGGCTGCGGCAGGTCCTTTTTCAGCATCATCACCTAAGATGAGCAAGAGCAACAGAGACGCGGTAAGTATGGTTGCTATGGTTACCCCGGATATGGGATTGTTCGAACTACCCACAAGACCAGCCATATATCCTGCCACAGCCGAAAACAGAAAGCCTGCTATGACCATCAGAATAGCCATAAAGCCGGTAATGGCCACATGATGTATTTCCCTTAAATAAATAAGAAATACAGGTACAATCATGATGACCACAGCTATCATCACCCACGACATTGGCATATCCCTTTCAGTCCTCTTCAATGCTGACAAATCAATTTTTTGACCGATAGCCTTTATCCCACTTTGCAGCGCCATGCTCACTGATTTGCGCAGCTTAACCAATGCCCAAAGACCACCGATAACCATGGCCCCCACACCGAGATACCTGATCTGGGTCGACCAGACGTCATAACCCAGGTCTATCGCATTTGTACCTTCCAATGTCATACCCTGTAAAGCAATGTAAATGGGGATGGCGATCCACCAGCTGATAACCCCACCCGCGAAAACGAGTATCGCGATGCGAATACCAACAATGTAACCTACGCCGATCAGTGCCGGTGAAAGGTTCATACCAAAATAGGTATACGCCTTATTACCCACCAAGGCAGCTGCTTCACCTATACCGGACCATAGTTTGAGTCCCCCTTCAGCAAGCTTTATCACGGCCCCCGCTATTGCACCAAAAAGGAGAAACTTGACGCTTTCTCCTCCTTTTTCTCCCGTTTTTAATACCTCTGATGTCGCCACACCCTCCGGAAACTGCAGTTTTTGCTTTACAATCAACGCAGATCTCAGCGGAACGGTAAAAAGAACGCCCAAAATACCTCCACAAAGGGCGATAAGCATGGTCTCCCAATAGTTGAACTCGGTCCAGTAACCCATTAGTACCAGTGCGGGAAAAGTGAAGATGACCCCTGCCGCGAGAGATTCCCCCGCCGAGGCAGCTGTCTGTACAATGTTGTTCTCAAGGATGTTGTGATTCTTGAAAAACCGCAGCAAAAACATGGATAATACAGCTGCGGGAATCGATGCCGATACCGTCATGCCAGCGAACAACCCAAGGTATGCATTGGCGGCCGAAAGAACCATTGAAAGAATAGCCCCAAGAAAAAAGGCCTTTATGGTAGTTTCAGGCAACGTTATTTCGTGCCCGATGTAAGACTTGTGTTCTGACATGATCGTATAATTACTCTACACCACCCATCCAATTTTTAATGGGCTTAGAAAAGATGACAAATAAGAGGCCGGAGCCCACGCTGAACATAACTACACTCCAGAACAACGAAGGCATCTGAGCCACATTATCTTCCTCAAAGTTGCCCGCAAAAAGTCCCGCAATTAAATTGCCCAGGGCCGCACCGATAAACCAAATGCCCATCATCTGACCTACAAATTTAGGCGGAGAAAGTTTAGTCGTCATACTCAACCCTACCGGGCTCAGTGTGAGTTCACCGCAGGTGTGCAACAAGTAGGTCATGACCAGCCACATGGTGGAAACACGCACTGACTCGTCAAGTCCACTTACAACTATGCGCGATGCATACATCATCAGTAAAAACCCCAAACCCAGCAAAATTAGACCGAAGCCAAATTTCAGCGGGGCAGAGGGATTCAACTGCTTCGAGGCAAGCTTCACCCATAGAGCCCCGAATATGGGTGCAAGTATAATGATGAAAAATGGATTCACAGACTGGAGCCAAGATGCCGGCATTTCCCAACCGGATGAAATCTGGTTCATCAACCAGTATATGACAAAGGAGAGTCCCACGACAACCACACCCACGATCACCTTTAGCGAATCAATAAGTGTCTTGTCGATGTAAACCTTCTTGTACCAGACGAAACCCAGTAAGGCAAGTGTAACCAGACCCCCTATTATGGGGACGAAAGGGGGGAAATTAGTAGGCCCAAAAAAACGATCCGAGTGTCTGTCGGCAAAGAGGTTTAGCGTCGAACCAGCCTGTTCGAAACCGGACCAGAAGAGAGCGGCCCCTACAAACAGGAAAAAGATCACTATGACTCGCCGCTTTTCTACGGTATTGAGACCTCCTGCAATAAGTACATAGACAAAGTACAACACGGCGATGGAAACTATGATGATTCCCATAGCCTGGGCGATACCGATGACATTGGTTACATCGATGGCCCCTGTCAGCTGTAATGTCATTATCAGGACGACAAGTAAAAGGGCCAATCCCATGGCAAACCTGTTGGAATTCTTTTTCTCACCCTCTCCGGCACTGGCCCTCGCAATTTTGGCTTTGGCTTCAATACCGACTTCACCCATGAATTTATTCTCTGTAAGCCTGTACATAACAAGTCCCATGGCCATTCCTATTGCCGCCGCACCAAAACCGTAGTGCCAGTTGATCTGTTGGCCCAGGTACCCGACTACCAGTTGTCCGGCAAATGATCCGATGTTGATACCCATGTAATAAATTGAAAAACCAGCATCTCTCCTCGCCCCACCTTCGGGGTAGAGGTCTCCGACTATCGTGCTGATATTTCCTTTGAGCAGACCTGTGCCTATGGCTACCAATACCAACCCCAGAAAGAAAAAGGTAGTGCCAGGCAAGGCAAGTGAAATATGTCCGAACATTATAACAATCCCACCATACCATATGGCTTTTCGCTGTCCAATAATATTATCCGCCAACCATCCCCCTGGCAGGGTCAGCAGGTATACTGCGGCCGTATATAGGCCGTAAATGGCTCCAGCGGTGGCTGTGTCGAGCTCGAGGCCCGGATTGCTTTGATCGATGGCAGCGACCATAAAAAGAATAAGTATGGCGCGCATGCCATAATAAGAAAATCGCTCCCACATCTCGGTGAAAAACAAGGTAAACAACCCCGCAGGCTGTCCGAAGAATGTCTTATTCATGAAATTGCTAATTGGTGTTGATCCTAAAAATAGTTTTTTGGATCGAAACCGCATCCGGTGCCGGCAATTAGATTATTGTAAGAAAGGTCTCTCTTCCACGACGAGTTGCCATCCCGATGCTTCCAAAGACAATCGAAGAAGTTCAAGGACTTCCGTTTTCTGTTGCTCGGCCTGCATGAAAAGATCACTTTCACGCGCCTTCTCCTCTATGAATTCTTTGGCCCTTGCACCCATTTCGGTAATGTCCCTGTTTGTAATGAGGTTGAATAATCCGTTTTCAAAGTTGTAGTAGTCCAGGTCGTGCTCAATGGAAAGTATTTCAGGTCGAAGAGCCCCGTCAAGTCTTACTGTCCTGGTGGCCTCATCTACATGGATGGATGTCTTCTCCAGGTCATAACCTATTAATACCCGGGCTTTAACCCTGACCAACGCCTTTTTTCTAAAAGGCCATATGTCCGCAAAAACGTGATGCCGGTAGTCGTAGATCTCTGAAAAATTCCCTTCCACCGTGACGAATTTCATGACTTTTTCCACCCTGTCAAGCACCACTACGGCATTGACTTCCTCTTTTCCCTTTGGTGGAGAAAATATCTGGTACATATAGTATACCCCGGTCAATGCAAAGACTAGGACAATGGCATAGATAATGGGTTTGACAATCTTCATGCTGGTTTTAATGAACGGTATGAAACTATATGAAATTTCATTATCCAGTCTGATCCTTCAGCCAACCGCGGTATTTTTCTTCGGCAGTAACTTCAAGACGTCTCGCCGTAGTCCTCAGGGCTTCTGCTAAAGGGGTGCCTGGTGGATTGATTGCAAAGGCCCCATAAAGACCCAAGGAATGGATTTGCTCCGTAGTCAATTGGAGTTGTCCGCACAAAGCGATTACAGGCACTTGCCATTTGCCGGCCATTTTACACAATCCTGATATCAATTTGCCCGCGCTGGTCTGTATATCGAGTCTGCCTTCGCCGGTGATCAATAATTTAGCGTGGCGAAGATGTGTCGCCAATTGCGAATAGTCCAGTACTGCGTCGATACCCGATCTCAATTTAGCACCGCAGAATGTCAACAATCCGAAACCCAGGCCACCGGCAGCACCTGCACCGGGGTGCATAGCAAAGTTGGTCTGGAGTTGGTCCCGGCATAAGAGAGCAAGATGTCCAAGTCCTTCATCAAGATATTCGACCATGACGTCATCGGCACCCTTCTGCGGACCATAGACGAAGGCGGCTCCATCGGGTCCATATAGAGGATTGGTGACGTCACATAGTACCTCGACTTCTATCTGTTCTCCCAACAAAACTTCCGGGGATGCTATTTCCGCAATAAGCCCCATATCGCCACCGCGACACTTCAATTCTATCCCATTGTGGTCGTAGAATCTGAATCCTAAAGCCTTGGCCATTCCAATGCCTCCGTCGGTTGTCGCGCTGCCTCCTATTCCCAAAATGATTTTTTCTGCACCGTGGTCAGCAGCATGTACCATCATTTCACCTGTACCATAGGTAGAGGTCAGCGATGGATTGCGTTCGGCCATGGTCAATCGACCCAGGCCTGATGCTTCTGCCATGTCCATGAAAGCCCTTTTATTCTGTGTGTCCATGAAGTAATGCGTTTGCACCTTGCGGAACAATGGATCACTTACCTCGAGTTTAACCTGTTTTGACCCGGTAATACGTCCCAGAATGCGTGCAGTACCTTCGCCGCCGTCCGCCAGGGGTGCCACCTCGACCCGCTCATTCTTGTTGGCCGCCTGTATGCCCCGGGCAATGGCAGCACATACCTCGTCTGCGTCAAGCGCATCTTTGAAGGAATCACATGCAACTATTACTTTTTTCAACTTTTACGGTGCTTGTTTTTGGTTCACGGTTCAACAAAATGCGCCAATGGTGTGGGATCTTTATATTACATTTGACAATAATATGTCACAATCCTACAAAATATTAGGCGTCGATCCCGGTACCAACATTACCGGCTATGCCATTATAGAGGTTGAAAATACACAATTCAGGCTGCTAACGGCAGGCATTTTTGATCTGCGCAAATTTGATTCGCACCAGGAAAAACTAAAAGAGATCTATTTACAGATACAGGAAGTCATTGAAACTTACCTGCCGAAAGAAATGGCTATTGAGGCTCCATTTTACGGAAAAAATGTCCAATCAATGCTTAAACTTGGCAGGGCACAAGGTGTAGCCATGGCAGCAGCCATCACGATGGGGGTAAAAATCTTCGAATATTCACCCAAGAAAATTAAAATGTCGATCACCGGGAACGGTAACGCCTCCAAGGAACAGGTTTACGGGATGCTCCAGGGGCGTATGCAAATCTCGCTGGATGAGAAATTTTTGGATGCCTCAGACGCGTTGGGAGCTGCCGTCTGCCACTATCAGCAGTTTGGTGTCGACAGTAACCGTTCGTCCAAAAAGTACAGGGACTGGAAAAGCTATATTTCCAACAACAGAGAGAAAATCGTGTGATCTCAATTCAATGCTGCCCTGATTTTGCCGACGGCCTCTTCAAACTGCTCCTTTGTAGGTTTTAATTTGGGTCGGGCAAAATTAAGGTCATCCATAGTGTCGAGAGGCACTAGGTGAACATGTGCATGAGGAACCTCAAGGCCTAGAACTGCCATCCCTACTCTGTTGCAGGGAAATGCTTTTTTGATCGCATTTGCTACTTCTTTACTGAACATCATCAATGCACGGTAAGAATCCACGTCCAGATCAAACAATTTATCTACCTCTTTTTTGGGTACCACCAATGTGTGTCCCATCCTCAAGGGATAAATATCAAGAAAGGCATAGCAGTTTTCGTTTTCTGCAACCTTGTACGATGGTATCTCGCCGCGTATGATTTTTGTGAAAAGGGTAGCCATCGCTTTTAAATTAAATGGAAATATCAAGAATTTCGAAATCCATGGGCCCGGCAGGGGTGTTGATGGTTGTCTTGTCCCCCTTTTTTTTGCCTATCAGACCTTGACCGATGGGCGAGTCGACAGAGATCTTGCGCTCCTTTACATTAGCTTCAGACTCTGAGACAAGTGTATATTCCATCTCCTTGTTCATTTTGAGGTTTTTGATCTTCACCTTTGTAAGAATGGATACCTGTGAGGTGTCCACTTTACTGGAATCAATGATTTGGGCATTAATGATAATTTTTTCGAGCTCGTTGATTTTCATTTCGAGCATGCCCTGGGCATCTTTGGCCGCATCGTATTCTGCATTTTCGGAAAGATCTCCCTTATCCCGGGCTTCTGCGATGGCCCTCGCCGCCTCCTGGCGACCCACGGTTTTTAACTCATCAAGTTCGGCTCTGACGCGGTTGTAGCCTTCCTGGGTCATGTAATTCTTGCTCATAATTTATGCAGTTATGTGTTGTTTTAAGACTGAAAACAAAAGACGCCCTTAGATCCACTAAGAACGTCCTTTTCATAGGTCAAAATTAAGGTATTTGACAGAAATAATCTACCTCCCATAATATTTCAGGATTTTCCGTAGGAGTTCTTTTGCTATTTTATAAAGCGACTCGTGTGTCCAGCCTGCTATATGCGGTGTGATAATAACATTCTCCATCTCGGTTAAAGTTTTGAAAGCAGAAATTTCGTGGTCTTCCATGGTCTCTGGCTGTTCATTTTCAAGTACGTCCAGGCATGCACCCGACAGATGGCGCTTTTCAAGGCTTTGTATGAGATCACTCTGTACTACGATCTTTCCTCTCGAGGTATTGATAAGTATGGCACCCTCTTTCATGGATTTGAACACTGAAGTGTCAATCCAGCCCCTCGTTTCACTCGTAAGGGGGAGATGAATTGAAAGAATATCTGATTGAGACACCAGCTCACTGAATCCTACTTGTCTTACATAAGCATATTCACGATCTATTCCTTTACGGTACTTATCGTAGGTTATGATGTTCACTTCCCATTCTTTCAATTTTTTCGCCAGAGCACTTCCCGTATTGCCAAAACCGAGGATACCGAATGTTTTTCCGGCAAGCTCTATACCCCTGTTCTGTTCCCTGTTCCATTGCAAGGACCTGATTTGCGCATGGGCGCGGCATATGTGATTCAACAAGTTCAGAAGCAGGCCGATCGCATGTTCAGCAACAGCATTTGCGTTGCCTTCCGGTGAGCTGATTACTTCTATACCCATTTCTTTGGCGGCATCAAGATCGACAATATCGAGTCCTGAACCCAGGCGTCCGATGAAATCAAGGTGGCGGGCAAATTCCAGAAAAGGCCGGTCACAGATCACCTTGCTGTTGATGATCAAAGCGTCAAAATAGCGCACGGTAGCCTGCACTTCAGAATAGTTCATATCGGGGCGATAAGTGACGCTCATTCCATCCTGGCTTAGCCCATCTGGCAGCAAGGGATGGACTTTATCTGTAATCAATATTTTTTTTGACATTTGCTACGATTGTCTATACATTCGACTATTCTCTTCCCCTACAAAATAGTTTAAGTATCATAAGTCGGCACCCCGAATGTTTGTTTTCGTCATTTACGTCTTTTTTGACGCCGTCAGTTTTTTATATTTGCGCAATTTTAATACGATGCCATTAGACAAATCCATCAAATCCGTCTTGATCATTGGCAGCGGTCCCATTATTATCGGTCAGGCTTGTGAATTCGATTATTCCGGCTCACAAGCCGCGAGGTCGCTAAGAGAAGAAGGAATTGAAGTCAGCCTTATCAATTCCAATCCTGCCACGATCATGACGGATCCGCTTACTGCCGATCATATTTACCTCTTACCACTCACCGTCGAAAGCCTGCGACAGATATTACAGGAAAGACAAATAGATGCCGTATTGGCCACGATGGGTGGTCAAACTGCCTTGAACCTGGCCATTGAAGCCGGCAACCAGGGTCTTTGGGAGGAGTTCAATGTACGATTGATCGGAGTTGATCTTCACGCCATTGAGTTAACCGAAAACAGGGAGGCTTTCAGAAAACATGTCGTAGAGTTGGGCATGAATGTGGCTCCCTCTTTCATAGCTAATTCCTTCCTGGAAGGCAAGGAAGCGGCCCAGAAAATTGGATTTCCATTGGTGATCAGACCTTCTTATACGCTGGGAGGCACAGGAGGCGGCTTTGTAATGAAGGCGGAAGACTTTGATGAAGCCCTCAAACGTGGGTTAAATGCATCGCCTACCCATGAAGTGCTGGTAGAAAAAGCGGTCTTTGGATGGAAAGAATTCGAACTGGAACTACTGCGCGATAGCAATGATAATGTAGTTATTATCTGTACGGTCGAAAACATGGATCCTATGGGCATCCATAC
>JBFKOL010000030.1:0-22048 GCA_041628815.1 Saprospiraceae bacterium
CCTGACCTGATGGTGAGATGGATACAGCTCGCGATTTTTCACCCGTTTTGCAGGGTCCACTCTTCACAGGAAGATGGAGACCAGGAGCCCTGGTCCTTTGGTGAGACAACGCTGAATTTATTTAGAAAAGCCATTGAATTGAGGTACCGCTTATTACCGTACCATTATACGGCCTTTTATCAGGCCCACAAATATGGCACACCCATATTGCGTCCATTGGTATTTTATGATCAATTGGACGGCGAGACCGGTGGACGCGACAATGAGTTCATGTGTGGAGACCATCTTCTTGTTGCGAGTGTTACCAAACCCGGACAAACCGAGCTTTCAGTCTATTTGCCAAAAGGGGAGTGGTACAATTACTGGACCAATCAATTGAGCAAAGGAGGACATCTGGTACAGCTTGAGTTGACTGACGCGACCTTTCCTTTCTTTGTCAGAGCAGGTGCGGTCATTCCCTTCTATCCCGTCCAACAATATGTCGGAGAACTATCTTTCGATGTCATAGACTTGCACATTTATTGGGTTGATGGGGTGTGCCTCAGTCACATCTTCGAGGATGACCACGAAGGATATGAATACGAAGGAGGTCACTTTCGATATTCCACGTTCAAGGTGACAGGGACCACGCAGTCTATTGCAATCGAACAACAAACAGAAGGATCTTTCGACCTGCCTTACCAACACTACAGGCTTAAATTTATAGGGGTTCCTTTTGAGCCAGAATGTATGGTTGTCAATGGCACAAAGATCGCTATGAAAGAAAACGCCAGCGAACAAATCAAAGTCCCTATCGACTTTTCGAGTCTGGCTTTACTAATGTGAGTATTCTGTAATCGCGTTGTGTTTTATTCCGGTGACATGTGAATAGTTTGGTTATTTTTGGCGTCGGATCAAAGAGCAATGAGTGGCTGTAATTACTGGAGTGCCCGTGGAGCAATTCATGCCCGAAATAAGGGTCATTTCTGAGGCGTTTCAAATACCCCAATTGGGTAAGACACGTCGAATCTTGGCATTGCTACCTCACGATTACGAACAAAGCAAGAAAAGGTATCCCGTCTTGTATCTTCAGGATGCTCAAAACCTTTTCGACGAAAATGCACCCTTTGGTAACTGGGGCATCGACAGGCACATGGCTGAGCTCGCATCGCGAGGAAGAGGGGATATCGTGATCATTGCGATTGATCATGGAGGCAGGGAACGCCTTATGGAATACAGTCCTTATTATCACAGAACTTTTGGAAAAGGAGAAGGCATTCACTATGCGAAGTTCATTATCGAGACATTAAAACCCTACGTCGACAAGAAATACAGGACTTTGCCTGACAGGATACACAATGGCATCGGGGGCTCTTCCATGGGAGGACTGATCAGTGCCTATATTGGGCTAGTCCATTCAGAATACTTTAGTAAACTCATGATTTTCAGTCCATCGTTCTGGTTTTCAGATCGGATCTATTTCAATGCATTCAATCACGACACCACACATCCCCTTAGATTGTATATCTATGGTGGAGAAAAAGAATCCAAGTACATGAGTCGTCATATTCACCGGTTTTATGACGCTGTCAAACGGGGTGAACGGTTTGGCAGATCCAATACCTTCAAGATAATTATCAACGAAGACGGGGAACACAATGAACGACATTGGGGTGAGGCATTTACGCCTGCCGTAGAATGGCTTTATTTCGAAAACGACAACGAAGACGAGTGAAAGTAGACTTTAAAGACGAGATAGTATTGGGCGAGTACCAGGTCGTAATTATTCCTTTTGTTATAGTTGAGGATGAGAGATTCCGTGCTTCCTATGATGCCCTGAGGCCATCACATGGTTTGCCGGCCCTTGAGGAGATGGATACAGGTAACAATGCCTTTTTCAAATCCTATCCCATTCATTCGGAAGCACCTGTGATTTACTTTGTGAAAGTCCGGCCGGACCATGCGCCTTCCCATTGGAAGAAGCTTTCAGCCGATTTGTTTTTTAAGCATACAAAGTCTGATGGCGAGCGAATTTTGATTTCGTTAAAGGTCATCGAAAAAAACTTCAAAAAGAGGCAGCTCGTATCCTTTATTGCGTGCTTTGTTTTCGGAGCATCCCTGGGTTATTACGATATTGGTTTGTATAAAAAGCAAGCTCGTAGAGATAGCAGGCCTTCGATCATTGATGTATCCGTCAGCAAGTTAAGAACGAAGGACATTGACAAATTGTCCAGGATATTGCCAGCCGTTTCGGAGGTGAGTTTCGGCATTATGGATCTGGTCAATGCCCCTGCAAATCACAAAAGTCCGCAAGTGTTCATCGACTTCGCCAAATCACAGTGCGATGACGATAGTGTGAGCTGCCAGGCTTTTTACACCGATGAGTTAGAACGAATGGGATTGCACGCACTGCTTTCGGTAAGCAAGGGGAGTACGAATCCACCAGCAATGCTGGTTATACATTACAAGCCTGTGGAAGTTCCCTGCCCACGAGTTGCACTGGTGGGTAAAGGAGTGACTTTCGACACAGGCGGTCTGTCCATCAAAGGCAGTCAGAACATGCACTATATGAAGAGCGATATGGGTGGGGCAGCGGCAGTGCTTGGAGCCACCCTGGCAGCCATAAAACTGGATGTGCCGGTTGAACTCATAACTGTTGTGCCATTGACAGAAAACTCTGTTGACGGAGAATCGACAAAACCCGGCGATGTCATTAAATCCTATCACGGAAGTACAATTGAGGTAATCGATACGGACGCTGAAGGCAGGCTGATATTGGCGGATGCGCTGGCCTATGCCGTAAAGAATTACGAACCCGATTACCTGATTGACTTGGCCACGCTTACTGGCAGCATTGTGCGTGCACTGGGCAATCATGCTGCAGGGCTGATGACGGACAATGACAAGCTGGCATCTTCACTTCTCAAGGCAGGGGATAGTATTGGTGAAAGACTTTGGCGAATGCCTCTCTGGAAAGAATACCGCGAGATGATGGACTCCGATATCGCGGATATCAAAAATTTGAGTGAAAAGCCGGTGGCTGGTGCCATAACTGCCGCCACTTTTTTAAAGCATTTTACGGATGACCATGGCGCTTGGGCGCATATTGATATTGCAGGCATGGCTTTCGGCAGCAATCCCCTGTCCAAGTCATACAGTGCAACAGGCTATGGACTATATTTGATCACCGAATGGCTTTATGATCTTAATTAATGTTTAATTCTTTATTACAATGACTGCTACAAGGACATTTCTCTGTATTGCCTGTGACTTTAAGGGATCCGATTTTATGCGTGCACTTCATGAATTGGGACAGCGCATTTTTCTCGTTACTTCAGAAAAGACGCGCGAGTCGGATTGGCCAAGAGAATGTATAGAAGACATCTTCTACATGCCTGGCACGGATGGAAGGAAATGGGATATCCATACCCTGGTACAAGGGACAGCCTTTCTTTTAAGAAAGAACCCCATAGACAAAATCATAGCTCTGGATGATTATGATGTTTGGAAAGCAGCTGACCTAAGGGAAGAATTTCGTTCCCCGGGAATGGGTCAGACAACGGCACGTCATTTTTACGACAAACTTGCGATGAGAATGGTCGCATCCGAAAACGGTATAGAGATTCCTTCCTTCAGCGCTCTTTTTAACGACTCTGCCATTGACGCGTACCTCGATAGAACCGAAGGTCCGTGGTTCGTAAAACCAAGAACCGATGCTGGAGCGCTGGGTATAAGAAAAATCCATTCACGTGAAGACTTCTGGCGATGGAACGAATCACATGAAGAGAACCGTCATAAGTTTTTGATTGAGGAGTTCCAACCTGGACCGGTGTACCATGTCGACACTTTGCTTAAGGACAGTGAAACCCTCTTCACACGGTCTTCTCAATATCTCCAGCCCCCTTTTGAGGTAGCTCATGGAGGCGGAGTGTTTCGTTCGCACACACTCGAAATAAACCATCCCGATGCAGTAGAATTGAAAAAACTGAATGACACGGTTTTGCGTTCCTTTGGCTTAAAATTCGGAGCCTCGCACAGCGAATACATTAAAGCCGAGGATGGCAGGTTTTTCTTTTTAGAAACTTCGGCAAGAGTGGGAGGGGCTCACCTGGCTGATATGGTAGAAGCAGCCAGCGGTATTAACTTGTGGAAAGAGTGGGCAAAGATTGAACTTTCTGAGTTGAACAGGGTGCCTTACGAAATGCCAAATCCCAGAGAGGAGAATGCAGGTATTGTTGTTACACTTAGCAAACATGCCTACCCCGACTATTCCACCTTCGACGACCCGTCCATCTTTTGGCGACTGAACAAAAAGTATCACATCGGGCTGATCTTCAGACATCCTTCCCGACAGCAAATATTAGGTTTGCTCGACTGGCATACCCAAAAAATATTCGACCAGTATCACACCAGCGTACCACTGAAGGAATAGATAACTTGTGTCGCCTGCTGAATGCAACCATCACCCAATGCCTGGTTTGTACGCCTCCCCATAGTGAGACAACCAAGGTGCCTCAGGGAATTCCCTAGTGCGCGAATAAGGTTTTCCATGATAATTATGCTTCTGTTCTGGTAAAGAGAAATATTTGGGTTGATCGATGCGTTTTGTGCCTCGAATTATATGGCGATTGCCAGGTTAAATTCAGATTATAATTTGGTCATATTAAAATAAACTTAGATTTATTTTATACACCAAAAAAATATTTCTTGAATAACCCTATTTTTTGTTAATACAGAATTTATAATAAGTATTTGTTATAATTTTGTGCTTTAATTTTAAAAGCAAGAAATAGTTTATCAATCATCAAAATTAAATTTTAAGTCATGGGATTGACAAAAAAGTATTTAAAATCTAAGAAGGTATATAAAGTGACCTTTACAGTACCTGAAAGTCTGGCCTTTGGTACAGACTATGTGGCCATTGTTGGTGAGTTCAACAATTGGGATTTCAACAATGCTGAAATGAAAAAGTTGAAGGACGGCTCTTTTCAAAGAACCTTTGAGTTGGCACCGGGTAAAACGTATCAGTTCAGATATATGACCTCTGACGGAAGATGGTTCAACGATGAGGCAGCCGATGCGTATTGGTTTGAAACATTTGCCGGTACGGACAATTCGGTTGTAGATCTTACGGGTCTGGAAAATGGCGATGCTCCATCACCGAAAAAAGTGCCAACTAAAAGCGTGGCCAAGAATAAAGTTAAAACGGTTGCCAAAAAAGCGACCGGAACAGCAGCAAAAAAAGTAACTGCTAAGAAGGCGTCAGCAAAGCAAGAAAAGAAAGGAGCTGTAGCCAAGACTACATCAAAGGCTAAGGCGACAACAACGAAGACAAAACGAGCTGTTGCCAAACCCGTTGCAAAAAAGGGAAAAGCGACAACCAGCACGACTGTGAAAAAGACGGCAACTACCAAAAGTGCCAAAATTGATTTGAAGAAGATAGAAGGTATTGGTCCAAAGATTGCCCAAATATTGGGACAAAACGGAATCGATACCTATGATAAACTGGCCTCTACTTCAGCCAATAAGCTTGAGACCATCCTGAAGACCGCAGGTCCTCGCTATGCAATGCATAAACCTGCATCCTGGCCAACGCAGGCACAATTGGCTGCCGAAGGCAAATGGGATGAACTTTCAACATTGCAACAGAAGTTGAACGGAGGCAAGTAATCCCCTGAACATAACCGATTGTTGTGAGAAAGCCCGGACCAAAAGTCCGGGCTTTTTTATCGGTTTGAATCAAGAATGATCTCTACTCAGGATGATGTGGCTATACTTTAATGATAACAGTATAGGGATGATCAATCACCATTACACACGGCGAAAATCACCAGAGTAATACTGTCATTGATTTCAGAAGATATTTGAGATCTCGCCCGGATTGGACCAGTCTGGCGGCTGAAGGAGGGGCAAAGGATCGTATTTATGATACTAAAGCCGCGATGTATTATAGGCAAGCCTGTACCTAAATCCCACTTTCAAAAAAGGCAACGCTGCCGCCCACCCAGGTTTTATCTTTGTTGTATTTCACGCCAATCATTTCTCCTCTGCTCAACCGGGCCAGGTTGTTCACGATAATGGGTCTTGGTGTACCGTCCTCCCAGATCATCAAAATGCGGATTTCACACTTTACTTTTGCATCGGGAGCCTGGATGACCGGGTAATAGTTTACTTTTTCCTGCAGGATAAAGTTTTCAGGCCGCTCAATGGCCTCGAAATGTTCTGGTGTTACATTGTATATGACACCTGACCCAGAAAAGGAATAAAGTGGTTTTAAAACATAGTTTTCCAAATCTTCCGGTATGCTGTCCAATTGCTCCAGGAAATAAGTCTTGGGTACATAAGGACCTCCAAAAAGAGGAAGGGTGTACTTGCTGATCCTGAAAAACCAATTGGGATGACCCGCCCATTCTACGTCGTAATCTTCGGTAAAATGAAATTCACGCTGGATATCATTTCTGCCGACCAGCTCGTCAAATATGGTGCGATTGTAGATGCGGTGAACTTGCACCTTTCTTCCTTCTTTGTTCGTGTAGTAGACTTCCCGGCCCGAAACTTTCAAGTCTGAAATGCAGAGTGTAGGGATGCCCAACTCACGGGTTGTCAGAAGGAAATCGATTTGAGTAGGTTGTTTTTCTGGTTCCAGTTCCAGTAAGACGACGTTTTCTTTAGGATGATTTCCGATAATTACCTTGCGCAGCAGTTTCTTGTAAGCTGTGCGGTCCAGCCCACCAAAAAGATGCGTGTAGTCTTCAGGGACGTCGAAAAAAGAAGAGTATTTGTCGGCCACAAGGTCCTGGTAAAAATACAATGTCGGGAAGCCCTGGGCTTCTATGAGTTTAGGTACAAGGGTACCGTCCTTTTCCTGACAAATACCAAAATCGTATTGAAGAAACAGGCTCTGAGCCGTTTCTCCGGGCACATCATATTCTGGTCTCAGCGCTCCCTGGGTCTTTTCCTTAAAGTCTGGTCTTACAAT
Source organism: Saprospiraceae bacterium (assembly GCA_041628815.1). Taxonomy (GTDB): domain Bacteria; phylum Bacteroidota; class Bacteroidia; order Chitinophagales; family Saprospiraceae; genus JBFKOL01. The sequence continues at coordinate 6,959 of JBFKOL010000030.1, forward strand.
GACGTCAGTGAGGGAGTCGCAGGCTTCAAAGAGCTTTTTTTTCATGGCACGACCTACAAAAATGGGTGTCTCTGCAATCCTGAAAGGAGGCCGATGATTGGTTTCCCTTTCAATAGAATCGAGAAAATCCAGGTACTTTCTTTCCGTGAAAGAGTTGTTGAATCTTGTTCTCGGTATGATTTCCATTTAAAGGTTTGAATTGGGTTGAACCTCGGAGTTTTTTTGTTCCTGTACGAAACGAATAAAACCTGGCAGTATAGTACGCCGGGTTTCGTCAAGTTTTTCTCCATGTTTTCTGACCCCTTTAACGATCTTTTCATATCTGGCCATTCCCCGTTCTTCGGTGATCTTTTGCCTTGTCGCATCCTTGGTCAGCGAATTTAACATAGCTTGATATCCGGCTTCAGGATGAAATTGTACCCCTACCCATTCCTGTGAGAACCTTACGGCCATCACGGCGCGTTCAAGCGGAACATGGGGTCTAATCTTTTCAATAGCCAGGACTTGGCATCCCATCCTTTCTATCCTGCCTGCATAAGGCTGAATGAATTGCCATTTTCGAGAATCACCTACATAAAAAGGATTTGACAGCCCCTGCAACAGACTATCCTTTTTGCCGGCTTCTGTCAGGTGTACCGGGAATACTCCCAGCGACTCCCTTCGACGTTTGATAACGGAACCCAGACTCAGGAAGTGGCAGATCATCTGAAAGGAATGACAAATAAAGAACCCATATTTTTTGTCATCGTAGCGTTGGTTATGCTGCCATAGCTTTTCCATGAGATAGAAGTAGCCTCTGTTCCAGAGACCATCACCCTCCAGGGGATTGCCCGGACCTCCTGAAGATATGTACAGATCGTATTGAACTCCTGGCAGTTCGCGCTTCTGTCTTACATCAAACCAATCTACTTGAAGCTGTGGGAATTCCGAGAGAATGTCACGAATTGCTCCGAGACCAAGGTTGGGTGCCCCCTTGTACATATCCAGAACCGCTACTTTCATAGTTTGGATTTAAGCCGGTTTTTTTCCTTTTACGCCTCTCTTTATGAAATCTCCCCAAGAGAGATTGATTTTCTCGTCATGGTGCTGCACAGCGTATTCTATGGCCATTTCGGCAGCATTTTCAACGATCCATTCGAAGTTATCTTCTCCCACTGAATGAAGATCTGCATCGGGTGCTGGATTGCAAAAATCTATGGCATAGGGTATTCCATCTCTAATAGCAAACTCCACCGTATTTAAGTCATAACCCAGGCCGTGATTGAGTTTGATGACGTTTTCACGGACCTCATCCAAAATTTGCTGATCGGTTATTACCGGTTCTTTCAGGTAGCGCAAATGATGTGGGTTCCGGGGCTCATAAGGCATGATGTGTACCCGGTCTCCTCCGAGGTAATAACATCTGAAATAAGCATCGAAACGGATTTCCTCCTGTATCATCATCACCAGCCTGCCCGTCTCACTGTAGGCATGGAACATTTCCTCCTTGCTTCTCACCTTGTAAACGCTTTTCCAGCCTCCGCCGGAATGAGGTTTCATATAAACAGGATATCCACCAAGGTGCTCAACTATTCTATCCCAATCCATAGGATATTTCAAATTTCTAAACGATTCCGCACTCGTATCTTCAGGCATATCTTTACTCGGCAACAGTACTGTCTTGGGTACAGGGACACCCATCTCCTCTGCCAAACAATTGTTAAAAAACTTTTCGTCGGCACTCCACCAAAATGGATTGTTAATCACGTGAGTTCCTCCTATCGCTGCGCTCTTCAAGTAGGCGCGATAAAATGGTACATCCTGCGAAATACGGTCAATGATCACAGCATACCCGGAGGCCTTGCCTTGCACTACTTCTTCGACCTTGACGAATTCAGCAGTTATGCCGTCAATTTTTTTGTGATTTACTCGGTCAACAAAGGCTTGGGGAAAGGTATTTTCCTTGCCGAAAAGAATGCCTATCTTTTTAGATGTACTCATTAATTTGGTTTATTTAAGTTGAGCTAAATATTTAGGAAACATATACCTCCATAATGGCCAGTCATGCGGAGATTCAGAAACGACATCAAGCCAATGTCGCACTCCTTTCCGGTTTAGAATATCAGACATGTGAAAGTTGGCCTCCTTGCAAATGTCCCAGTCAGAAGTGCCTAAAACAATACCCCTTTTCCACAATTCTCCGTGATTCATACCCGGAAGGAAGTCCACGGGATTGTTGAAATAGACATTCTCGTCGTAATAACCGTCGAGAAAGCTTTTTATATCAAATGATCCGCTCATACTGATTAGAGTTCCAACAAGATCAGGATTTTTAAATGCAAAATTGGCTGCCGTATACCCACCAAAGCTGCACCCGGCCACACCTACTTTCCCTGTAGGTGATTCATGTCTCACCTTATGAACGATTTCGTGCTTGATAAACTCATCGTACCATATGTGGTTCTTTACTCTTTGAGAAGGGTGGATGTTCTTATTGTACCAACTGTACTTGTTGATGCCATCCGGGCAGATCAATTTAACCTTGCCTGTTTCCACAAACCATCGTGCCGATTCGATAAGGTAAAAATCCTTGGCCTCAAAGTAACTGCCCAAGGTGGTAGGAAAAATGATAATCGGCAAGCCCGAATGCCCAAAGACCAAAACCTCTATATCCATCTCAAGAGTCCGACTGTACCATTTGAAATATTCTTCTTTCAACTTATGCTAATTGTAGTTTTGTGATGTCCTTTTAAAATGCGGATTTTGTTTGTCCAGCTGGTGAATTAAGCCCTCATTAAATCTGACCTTTTTGGACATTTTCGATCAATTTTGGAATAATAAGGAACGAAACATCCATTCACTATCCAAATAAATAGACTAAATAAGCCGGAGTGCAAAATTAATACTTGCCATATACATAATATGTGTTATTGTAAAAAATATAATTGCAAATATTCCATTTCTATGAAATAGTATTTTGAAAGAGCCAGATTAGACGTCAAAGTAGCTCTTAGACATAAATAGGCTACCTTTTATGCGCCAATAACGGAAGTTTAGAATAGACGAGAATTATCGAAAATCTTGTGGCATGAAATATTGCAAGGAATGTCAAGCCCTTGTGGTTGGCAGGTCTGATAAGTTGTTTTGTGGCGATTCATGCAGAAGTGCGTATAACAATAGGACTCGGAAGAAATCCAGGAGTGTCTTTGGTCACATCAACAGAACTTTGCGATCCAATAGGGAAATCTTAAGAGATCTCGAACGATTGAAAAAGCGCAAACTACCGCGGAGTCAATTGCAGTCCCTGGGATTCTCTTTTGATTTTTTTACGCATATCACCAAAGATCGTCATGGCCATGTGATGAGATTTTGTTACGATTGCGGCTACGTGGACCTTAACGGGGAAATCACTATTTTGACATTTGACGATGACCGCCTCCTGTAAATCAAACGAATTTTCAAACCATGAAATCAGCCTATTTCCTGATATGTGCGATTTTGCTATGCCACATTCTTTCTTCTACCGCCCAGACCCACGAATCACTAATTTCACAGCTCGACGTATACATTGAAAATGCGCGTGTTCAGTGGGAGACACCTGGGTTGGCTGTGGCGGTTGTAAAAGACGGACAGGTCCTGTTGTCGAAAGGTTATGGAGAAATACAGCTGGGTACAGGCCGCAAGGTGGACGGAAGCACCATTTTCTCTATTGGTTCAACTACAAAGGCCATGGTCGCTGCAGCGGTTGCCATGCTTGTCGATGAGGGTAAGGTGTCATGGGATGATCTTGTAACCGATCATTTACCGTCTTTCAAATTGGCTGACCCATATGTCACCAATGAAGTCAGGGTAAGAGATCTATTCACCCACAACACCGGCCTGGGCAACACAGATCTTCTATGGGTACTTTGGGATCATTCTACGGAAGAAATTGTCCGCAGAATCAGGAGAAAGGAGCTTAGCTACAGCTTCAGGGGAGGATACACTTACCAGAACATTATGTACGCCACCGCTGGCTTGCTAATAGAAAAACTGAGTGGAGAAACATGGGACTCTTTCGTGGAGAAGCGAATCTTTCAACCATTGGGAATGAACAACACCTATCCGACAAAGTCCAGGGCGATAAGCGTAAACAATCGTTCAGTACCACATTACAAATGGTCAGGGTCGGTAAATCCCATCATTGATTCAAATGCTGACAGCATAGGTGCGGCGGGTTCGGTCTGGTCATGTACTGATGATATGGTGAAATGGATGCAATTTGTACTCGACAGTGCAAGAGTTAACGGGACCCGATTGATTAGTAAAGCGTCCTTTACAGAGTTGCACAGACCGCATATCGTTATTCCTAAAGGATCTTTTTATCCTACATCCCGCCTGACTCAGCCAGTATGGACTACGTATTCTTTAGGATGGTTTCAGCATGACTATCATGGTCGGTATGTCCAGTTTCATACAGGTAGTCTGAACGGTACTGTAGCCATCATAGGTTTGCTGCCTTCGGAGGGCGTAGGTGTTTATGTTTTCGGCAATCTCGATCATGCCGAAGTTAGGCATGCGATCATGTACAAGGTCTTCGATCTTTTTTTGGACGCGGAACCCAGGGATTGGTCCACTGAATTTCTGGGCCTTTATGGCGAGATTGATCGACGAGCTGAAATATCCAGGAATGCCATAGTGGAAAACAGGGTGCCCGGAACCAAAACGACATTATCATTGAAGGAATACGAGGGCAGCTACAGCAGCTCTTATCTCGGTGATGTAAAAGTATCTGTCAAAGATGATCAAAAACTGTCTGTTTATTTCAGACCAGACCGACAAATGACACTGGATCATTGGCATTACGATACTTTTTTTGGTACTATTGACCAGTACCCTTTTGACGGTGGCACATTGGTTCGATTCGACGTGGATGCTTCTCTAAGTCCATCGCTCGTCTTGTTTGGGCATACCTTTGATAAGGTGGATTAGATCAAAGTTTAGTAATGATAATTTCCACTCTCCTGTTTCTTTTTTGTTCTTCATCGTTCTTCTCAGGATAATATAGTGGACGACTGTACCCGAAGCCGGCAAAAGAAAGTCTGGTCTTGGCTATTCCATTCCGGACAAGGTACTGATAAATGTTATGCGCCCGATTATAGGATAAGCGTTGTTCCCCGGTATCTTGGTCATAGCCATCGGGTTCGCCTTCAACACCGCAACAAATGTGACCTTCAATGCGGATGTGGAGGTTGGGATATTTCTGTAAAGTTTTTAAAAGCTCTTTTAGTCTAGGTATGGATTCCCTAAGAAGTACATGCCTGCCGGCGTGAAAGTTCAGATCGTCCAGGATGATTGCGGTCCCTATCTGAAGAGAATCCGAATTAAGGCTTTCCAAACCTACAAGTCTCGGGGTGGTTACGATTTTAATGGATGTGTCGGAGTTTACGAATCCTTTATCCATGCCTGGATTGTCGGTCTTATCCTGAGCCTTGAAAACAGCGTTGTTGACCTCAAGAACCACCATGCGGTGCTGCCGAACGCCGATATGTACCGGTGCGGAAGGAATCGAATCGAATTCACCAAAACCTATAGGAACAGGATCAACGGAAGTTTCAGATAGAAAAGAAAGTATGATGGATCTCGCAGATTCAGCTCTCTTCATGGACAAGAGCTTGTTGTAAGCAGTATTTCCTACGAAGTCGGTGAATCCGGTGATGGTTACATTCGTTGAATCATTCACAGCCAGCCCGGCAAACAATGAATCGATTTGTAACTTATGCGCCTCCGTCAGCCGGAACGAATCGGTTTCAAAATATAGATTCAAACGGTGTGACTGTGAATGGGCATTTTGCAGGCAAAGTACAAAGAGTAAGATATAAAGGAACGCAGATCGCATTTTTGTGAGAAGCGGATCTATGATACAACGATTTCACTTCCGCTAATGATATACCACCAGATAAGAAAGATTTAAAAGTGGACCTTCACAAAATAAGAAAAGCCCCGCAAGGAGGGCCATTCTTAAGGAATCAATCCTATTTTAGTCTAAGTCTTCGAACGGGTTGCCCCGTAGTGTGTTCGTTTTATTTCGAACGCCTTCTATGCTCCAGCGTCCTCGTAATCAAATATACAATTCTTTATTACAATTGATAAAAAGACATGCAAAGTTTATATAAGTAATTTAACATTTTAAGTAATTACCCGGATACTTCACATGGTATATATCAAATTAAGTAATATGTTTATTTTTTTCCAAATTGGATGGATCTTCCTGAAGCCGGGGGTGAAAAGACATCAACTGGGATTCCATACTCTTCTTTTGCCGTGCAGCGATCTTATTGAAATTGCATAATTTAGTTCCACAGTCAGCAGCATGGAAGCACCGAAAAACTCCTCTGAAGATAAGCGTCTTCAAAAAAACAAACTCAAGCACCTGGCATCGTGGCAATCACGGAGAAGTGTTGTGGGGATGATGAAAAACACCAAGGATTACCACATGCACCTGACAACTCTTTCTGATCAGAAGGCAAATATTGTGATAGCGGCCAGTTCGATTATCATATCTGTTGGTATTAGCCAGGTCAGACATTTCGATGGTATACTGATGATGGCTCTGGTCTTTCTGATGGTCGGGGCATCAGCAGCCTTATTGCTGGCGATATTATCAGTGACACCCATTTTCAATAAACAAACGTCGAAAATGACGTCTTATTCCAAGGGGTTCAACCCCTTCTTCTTTGGCCATTTTACAGACCTGTCCCTTGAAGACTATACGGACCATATGTTCAAGGTAATGAAGGACGAAGATATTATGTATACTGAGATGGTCAAGGATTTATACCAGATGGGCCTGGTACTTCGACAAAGGAAATACAGATATTTATCATGGTCCTACCGCATTTTTTTCCTGGGCATTCTCGGCTCCATAATCCTGGCCGTTGCGGCCTTTTTCTAAGCTGCTCCAATGCCAAACGCTTTCTTCATAGCGATATCCAGATCGGCTATGAGATCTGCCGGATCTTCAAGTCCCACGCTGATTCTTAGCATACCGGGTGTGATGCCCATGGATAGAAACTGCTCTGCACTCAACTCGCGTGAATAACTGATAACCGGTGCATAGACAAGACTCTCATGACCTCCCCAGCTGACCCCGATCTTAAACAACTGTAGGTGGTTAACGAAGCTTTTTATAATCTCCAAATCTTCCGTATCCAATACAAAACTCATCAAACCACTGCAACCCGACATTTGCTTTTTTGCCAGTGAATGTTGAGGATGGGATTTAAGGCCTGGGTAATGGACAATGCGAATCCTGGCATTTGCTTCCAGGAATTTTGCAACCCGGAAGGTTGATTCCTCGTGTCTTTTCATCCTCAAGGGAAGAGTCCTGAGACTTCTCAACAGAAGCCACGCTTCAAACGGGGCTATTTTAGCACCCATTAAAGCATTCTCAGTGACAACCATCCGGTCGAGATCGGCCTTCTTGCCAACAACTGCCCCAGCGACAAGATCACTGTGTCCACCGAGGTATTTAGACACTGAATGTACTTCAAGGTCCACGCCTAGCTGGATCGGTCGCTGGTACAATGGAGTGGCCCACGTGTTATCGATAATTGTTTTTACGCCATTTTCTCTGGCTATCTTGCATACTTGCTGTATGTCCTGCAAGTCAAAATTCATTGATGTAGGACTTTCCAGGTAGAACAGACTGGTATTCGATTGCAGTGATTTTGCCCATTCCTCAGGATCTGTCCCTCGGATGAACGTGGCACTGATGTGACATTTTTCCTTGAGAAAACTACTGATAAAGCTGTTGGCAGGACCGTAGATACTGTCCAATGTGACGATATGATCTCCATGGTTGATAACACTCATAATGGCAGACGAAATGGCACCCATACCTGACGCCATAAGTTTGGCTTTTTCACCTCCGCAAAGCCTGGCTATTTTCTTCTCCACAATTTCCACCGACGGATTCATCAGTCTGGAATATAGATAACTGGTCGACTTATTGTCAAAAGCCTTCTCTATGTCTTCCCATGATTCAAATGCGAAAAGAGAATTTTGATACAACGGGGGAACAATGGCTCCGTGGTGTTCAAAGTAAGCGTCTTCGTCGTGACATAATGCGGTGGCTGTTTTCCAGGATTCCATGTGCGTCTCACTTTTGATGATAAAAACAAGCAATGCCAGTAAAGGCAAAAAAGAATGCGATTACAATGTTTATAAGGGACATGAATTGAAAGGGAGCATATTCGACAGCGCTTACCCCCAATGCCGTGGCCATGAAAACACCGGAAGGAGTCCATGGCGCCATATTTTCCATCATGGTGCCAGCATCTTCCAAAGAACGACTCAACACCTTTCTTTTAATACCCATCCCGTCAAATTTCTTGCTGAACGCTTCGCCAATAATAAAACTGGTAGCATATTGGTTGGAAGTGGTTAGGTTGGTAATTAAAGTGGACCCCAGCGCTGCTGCCACAGTCTGTCTTCGGTTTTTCAGACTGCCCATTACTTTTTTTATCGAAATCTGCACCGCATCGATTACTTCCAGCGTACCTATATAGGCAAAAACCATTAGGGATATGACAATACCTTCGATAAGATTGTAAAGTCCTCCACGGTTGAGTATTTGAACCACATCTGAACGAGTCGATGTCGGTCCGACAGCCATATCGACAGAGAATCCCTTATTAAAACTTTCAAATACGTCGCTCATTTTGAAATCCTGGATTATGAAAGCCAGAATCATAGCAGCCCACGCCGAAGTCAAGAGGGTAAGAAAAATGGGCTTCCGCGTAACCGATCCCCATATTACAATGACCAGGGGAACCAGTAAGAGCCCATGAAAATTGAAGATATTTCTGAGGTCTGCAAGTGTTAATGCTACACTCTCGAGACTCACAGATGTGGATGTTTCAAGATCTGCACCAAATGCTGGCGAAAGGAATGTGTAAATCAAAGCCGCGATACAGGCGGAAGGAAGGGTGGTATACATCATGGATCTGATGTGATCAAATAATGGAACCCCGGTGGCCAGGGCGGCTATATTTGTGGTATCTGAAAGGGGAGACATCTTATCCCCAAAAAAAGATCCACCTACAATGGCTGCAGCTGTAATAGGCATATTCGCGTCATAGACCTGAGCGATTCCAATCATTACCACTCCAATGGTGCCTGCAGAACCCCATGAGGTACCGGTCAAGAGCGAAAACACGACACATATGAGAAATGAAAAAACATAGAGCCAATCCGGGTTAACCGCGGCAATACCGTAGTAGATAAGCATGGGAATGGTTCCGGATACAATCCAGCTCCCAATGAGAACCCCTACGGCAAACAGTATCAATACCACGGGTATTGATTCCCCTATTTTCTTGGTGATGTGATCCTGAATGTGTTCCCAGGAGTAACCCAGCCAAATAAGATAAAAAGAGCTGAAACACAAGGCCAGCAAAACCAACACCTCTACAGGCAGCATGCTGCTGCCAAAAAATTGCGGATGCAAAAAAAGTCCATAAATGAGTAGTACAAAGAAAAAAGCAATCGGTACAATTGCTTTTTTAAAGGTGATTTGCTTTGTGTCTTCCTTCATGCAAGGACGAAAGATACAGTTTTGCAGCAGTATTACCACCTGCCGATTTTGAGCGTCGATCACCAGAGATACAACTGCCCAAACCTCCTCGTCGGCAACGATAAGTACCGGTTATGTGGCGCCACCTTATTGCTCCCAAAGGTGGATATATGTAGAGATCCTCAGCAGAACGGGAGACTGCTCGGTGATCGGGAGGGATGGTTTTTGCATTTCATTCCACCTAAAGCCTGCAGAGGCACCAAAACTCATCCATCGGTTCAAGCGGTATCGATAATGCAAATTGCCCACCAAATAAAAGTCGTGAAATGCATCTTTTGATAACCATTCATTTGTATCGGATATTCTTTCGGCCATGGCAGCATCCAGGTCAACTCCTGCCAAGGCCTGTTGATCAAAAGATTGAATTCGTTGTCTACCCCTCACCGCGATCAGACTGCTGATATCCATGGATACGCCGACACTGTGCCGATCACGATGGTACATTAGTCCGACGGGTAGGTGGAGGTAATAGACGCCTGACGGAGTCGTTTGAAGTATTTCACGAATGGTGTTGGCAGTCCCTGTGCGGTTGAAAACCTCTGCTGTTTGATCCACACCGAAGGTGCCGTTCTGATAATGCACCCCAATTCCGGCCGACAACTCCATCGCGCGTGAAAATCGCAGCGAATAAAGCACCCCAGCCTGGTATCCCCTGAACGACTTTTGAGAAACAGACGATCGGGGACTGAACAACCCCGCGCCATAGATATGAACACCCTTGAATTGTGTAAAATCTGAATCTGCCACTTGCATGACGCTTACTGAAGTGCTGGGGCCCGGTAACCGGGTCAAAAGATCATAATGTAAAAATCCAGGCTTTGAAATTGGTAACCCTTTTATGATCACAGGCGCTCGGTGCAGGTAATCTTCCTCATCAACCCCTGTTTTGTCAGGAACTGGTATTAAAACATCCTTTTGCTGGGCTATTTTACCCGCTTCTGTCGAGATCAGTGATAAATCTAATTGCGTAGAAATGGTTGGTGATAAAGATTGAGGTTCTTGTTCACTTTCGAGCGTGAATTGCGAATCACTAACCTGGTTTTTTTCATTCTTTAGGGATCGTTCTATACCAGAGTCAGGATCCGGTTTTTCGGATGCATCTGCCTGGATTGGTGGTTTATGCATCTTTAGATTATCGGTTATCACGGGACTGGATGGACCGTTATTTATGGATCGGTCAAGGCCATCCGATGACTGAGATTCATTCATGTGCGATGCGACCCCTTCGTTTATGTCCGCAGTGTCTTCATGACCTTGTTGATTCCAAAACAAGTGATACCCCGCAACCGGAAGTGCGAGAATCAGTAAGATCCCGACGATCCAAATCCAGAAAAACCTTTTTTTGCGATTTTGTTCTTCAATGATCAGTGCCTTTGCAGATTCCCAATCTTCACTGTCAATTGAAAAATCCCTGTTTCGAAGCTTATTTTTGAATATGTCGTCAATTGGATGATTCATCTTGTTTTACGTTCTTTTAGAATTTGATCTTGCAACAATTTCCTGAGCATTTCGCGAGCTTTGGAAACATGCCATTTAGAAGTTCCTGTACTGATGCCTAACATTTGCGCTATTTCGTCGTGACTGTATCCATCAATGGCAAATAAGTTGAATACCTGTGCCGTTTTATCCGGTAAGCGATGAAGGAGGTTCAACAACTCATCGGCATCAAAATTTTGATCTGCATGATTCCACGATGTCTGGCCGTTCCCCTGGAATGATTGGAACTCCTGTGGATCTATTGCCTGATATTTTCTATCTCTTTTCTTCTTCCGCAGGTAGTCAATTGCGGTATTGATTACGATCCTGCCAACCCATGCCTTGAATGGTTTGGAAGTATCGTATTTCGATAAAGACTTCAGTACCTTAAGAAATCCCTGATTCATAACTACAGGCACCTCTGCCGGATCTTGAATATACCGCAGGCTGATGCTCTTCATCAGGGAGTAGCACTCCTCATAAAGCATATAGTATGCACGCTCGTCTGAACTCTTGCATCGCTCGATTAACTTTTCGTCAACCGGCATGCGACTCACATTATAGGATATTGCCGGCGATTGCATAAGTGTTCACGGTACACATCAGTGCCGCGTGGTATTCGAGAATTCATAAAAGGCCTTTTCACCTAATATACGACAGATGGTAGCGTGACGTTGGGTGGAATGACGTGCTGATTAAAAAAAAGGAAAGCCAAACGGCCGGGCAGGTCGTATGAAAAACAAAATGATCTAACTCTGGAAAATCGAAACGGCTCTACAGAATGAAAGTTGAAAAATCGACGGATCGGGGTAATGGCCACTATGATGTGTATAGTGACGACCTACGAAAAGGAGATTATCTGTGTCAGCCTTTACCCTTTCATTATCTTAAGGCGACCTCACAATTTCATGGTTTGTACCAATCGAAAGACAGATCACGATGACGTACATTCATACTTGAAATTCACTGACAAAGGCTTCTCTTCACTTCATCGGCCGGTATCCCCGGCAAATCAGGCGCCGGGGAAACTTTTACCCATCCAAGGTTCATCAGTGGCGGAACGCAGACATTGTTCTCATGAACCAAGATGAAGATTTGCCAAACTTCCTGTTGATTTGTCTATTTTAAAGAGGTGAATAACTTTTTACATAAATTACCTGGTCTTCTCATAGTGGCTGTATCTACGAGCATCATCTCCTGCAGCGATTACAATACAAAGCACTCTTTTCAATCGCAGTGGTCTGAAATGGACGTTTGCCGTCCATGGGCGGGTGGAGAATTTTGGTTAAATCCGTTACAGGCATGGGAGCAGAAAAACGGCAAGCTTTATTGTATCCGTCCGGGAGGTGACCGTAATGTCGTTTTGCTCACGGGAGAATTGACTTCAGGACTGGAAAATTTTACTATGGATGCCACCATTACATCCACTTACCCAAGAGTTGATGGTGAAAGCGTGGGTAAAGTTACTGGCATCGAGGCAGAATCAGAATCCTCGGGCGTCAGCTGGGTGGGATTCAAGTTGGGCATTCGTGGTGAATTTGGTGATTACCGCGATGACGCATTAAAAGGCAGAGGTCTGTCTGCCGGTTGGACTTCGGATGGAAGATTGTTTATTGGCCATCCTTCCAATTCGGTTCGTATCGCATCCTCAAATCCTGATTCCGCAACTTTGCGTGTATCGGCTACCTACAGCGATATAGAAAAAAAGTATGAACTGACTCTGTCACTGCTCCATGAATCTTCCGGAGTGATAGAAAACATGAGCACACTGATAGACTCGTCCTGGTTAAGAGGACTGCTTGCTTTGACGGCTTCCGGTAACCTTCCTCAAGTCTCCTTGGACCTTAAAGAACCGAGACCCTCGTTCGATGGTCTCGATGATTTTGACAAAAGTGCTGGGGGTAATACACTTTATGCATTTTCAGACTGGACCATTGAAGGACCAAAATTTGTCAATTTACCTGAGCGCAGTTTTGGGCCAATCCTCTGGACACAATATACTTTATCGGGCAACACCTTGAAAATGAGTGTTCAAATGGCTCCTGTCGGGGACGACAACAACGAAGTGTACCTTCGGTTTGATGATCATTCAGTTCATCATGCCGCCATCGACTCTTTGGCGAGAAATGCCATATTCCGGATTTCTGATTGGAGAAGTGAGCGATCCATGGGTTACCAAGTAGGGTATAAGTCTGTAGACGGCAAGACCTACGTCTACAATGGTATGATAGCTGTGGAACCTACGGATTCCACACTTGTCGTTGCGTCTTTATCGTGTGCCGATGATGTGGGTTTCCCTCATACTGAACTGGTTCAGAACGTAATCGACCAGGATCCCGATCTGTTGGTATTTCATGGAGATCAACTGTACGAAAGGGTAGGGGGTTATGGAGTCGAGCGCAACAGCATTTTGGACTATCAGCGTAAATGGTATGTTTTTGGTTGGGCATTCAGGGAGTTATTTCGCCAAAAGCCGGTCATCATCATTCCAGATGATCACGACGTATTTCACGGCAATCTATGGGGTGAAGGAGGAAAAGCCGCAGATGTAAGTCTGGGGTATGGTTACGATAGTCAGGACAGTGGCGGCTACAAAGAACCTCCCGAGTTTGTCAATATGGTGCATCGGGCCCAGACTGGTCACCTGCCCGATCCCTTTGATGACACCCCTGTCGCCCAAGAGATATCGGTGTATTACACGCACATGCATTATGGCGGGTTATCTATGGCCATTCTGGGCGACCGGCAATGGAAGAGTGCGCCAAAACCCTTGTTTCCAGCGGCAGAAATCGAAAACGGGTGGCCTCAAAATATCCAGTGGGACGCTACGAGTGAAGCCCACCACCCCGAAGCTCAATTATTGGGTCAACGCCAGGAACAGTTTTTGGAACATTGGGTAAGATCATGGCCGGCCGGTGCTGTTTTTAAGATGGTGATAAGCCAGTCTCCTTTTTGCAATGTTGCCACGCTACCTGCAGACATTTACCACGACAAATACGTACCCGGATTGAAGAGGTACCGTAAAGGGGAATATCCTCCGGACGATCGCCCCGTTGCCGATTTTGATTCGAATGGTTGGCCACAAAATAAGCGCGACCTTGCTTTATCCACCTGGCGAAAGGCATTTGCCTTACACATTACCGGGGATCAACACCTGGGATCCACGGGTCAGTATGGGATCGACGAATTTGGTGATGCTGGCTACTGGATCTCCTCACCCGCCATATCGAATTTATGGCCCCGGCGATGGTTTCCATCCACTTTTCCGGAAAGCGTGGACAAGTCATCCTTTGGCACTAGAAATACCGGAAACTTTTTCGATGGCTTCGGAAATCACATGACGATTCATGCTGTTGCCAATCCTTATGACTTGGACAGGAATCCTGACAAAGTATATGACAAAGCTCCTGGGTATTCCATAATCAGGCTGAACAAAAATTCGAGGAGGATGTCTCTGGAAGTCTGGCCCCGGTGGGCCGGTCCCGCAATGAATCACCCCGACAATGTACCCTATGAAGGCTGGCCGGTGGTCATTGACCAACTCGATAATTTTGGCAGAAAGCCGGCTGGATACCTTACCACCTTTCAAATGGACGGCAGAAAGATCATTCGGGTTTTCAGTGTAGGATCAGGAGAACTCCTATATGTACTCAGACCCCCTGAAGGAGCATTTACACCCTTCATTTTCGATTTAAATGATCTGTACTTGGTAGAGACAGAAACGATTGAAGGCATCATCGAGAAATGGGACGGCCTATCCCCAAAGATCAACTTTGATCAATGATCCACACCTGGCACTACCGGAGTCCTCTTGGGGATTGAGCGGTATTCTTCCGGCATTTTAACATTAATGGATTCTCCAGGGAGGATCTATCCTATTTTTTCCGGCATAGAATAATACCAACAGGTTATGGTCCGGATCGAGTAACCTGGCTTCTTTCCAAAGCCATGGTTTTTCCTCAATGGGTTCTTGGAATTGAACACCCTGATCTAAAAGCGATTGCACCTTCTGATCGAGA
>JBFKOL010000031.1:0-21874 GCA_041628815.1 Saprospiraceae bacterium
CCGTCTTTGGTATCCACGACTGAGGGTAGCCACCTGGCTGCGCACTGGCTCGAGATGAGTGCGGAAGGTACGTACGATTACGACATAAGAATCGTTCAATCCAATGATGGAGGAAGGTCCTGGTCAGATCCATTTACCATCCATACCGATGGCATTGCTGCAGAACACGGGTTCGTATCACTATTACCACTGGGTGACGGCCGAGTATTTGCCAGTTGGCTGGATGGTAGAAAAAC
Organism: Saprospiraceae bacterium; assembly: GCA_041628815.1. Lineage (GTDB taxonomy): Bacteria > Bacteroidota > Bacteroidia > Chitinophagales > Saprospiraceae > JBFKOL01. Next base: position 237 of record JBFKOL010000031.1, read on the forward strand.
GAAGTCTGATGTATCAGCAGATAAAGCCATACACCAACATGGCACCGGGTCGATGACCTTGAGGTCAGCTACTTTTGATCATTCCGGCAGGTTGTATGACGAAGCGGAGTTGGACAGCAGGGTTTGTGAATGTTGCCAGACGAGTGCAGCACTGACAACTGAGGGTCCAATTGTCGTCTACAGAGATCGTTCTGAGCGAGAAGTACGAGATATCGCGATGGTCAGAAAGGTGGGTGGTCAATGGACAGAACCCAAAGTCATCTACGAGGACAATTGGTTGATTTACGGATGTCCCGTGAACGGGCCCGTCGCACGTACTTCGGGCAGCAATGTGGCTGTTGCATGGTTTGCAATGAGAGATTCGATCCCCGAAGTCAAAGTCATCTTTTCAAAAGACAATGGAGAAGAATTCGGAAATCCATTTCTTCTTGACCTCGGCGATCCGATGGGTCGCGTAGACCTGCTGTGGTTGGATGACAACCACGTAGGTGTGACATGGCTTGAAAAGGTGGGTGACAAGGGTATCCTTTACCTGCGACAGGTACATTTGAACGGTCATTTGTCAGAACCATACGAAATAGCAGAAATGAATTTATCCAGGCGCAGTGGATTTCCGCGTGTTACCGATCACGGGGCTGACCTGGTCGTAGCGTGGACTGATGTAGACAGTGTAACACGGATCAAGACGGTGAAACTAAAAATGTAGAATCTCAGTATATCAAGTGATAAGTAATAAAGGCTGAGGACGGAAACTTTTACCATGACGTATTTTAAGTCATCAAATAAACCCCAACCACATGGATAGTGTTACACAAGCTATCTTGGGTGCCTCTGTTGGTGAAGCTGTGGCAGGCCGGAAAATCGGTCGTGCTGCTGCAGTAACTGGTGCCATCATAGGCACCCTTCCCGATCTTGACATATTGATGACCCCATTCTTTGATGAATTACAAAAGATTAGCATTCACCGGGGTTATAGTCACTCCTTGATAATGAGTTTTCTCAGTGCCTTCCTTTTGGCTTACTTACTGTCTAAGCTGCGATGGACGCGCTTGGTATCGTACAGAAGATTGTGGTTGTTGGCATTCCTGTGCTGGTTCACTCATATACTTCTAGATGCCTTTACCACCTACGGCACGCAACTCCTCCTGCCATTTACAGACTGGCGCGTAAGTTTTGACAGCATTACCATTGTGGACCCATTGTATACGCTACCCCTAATGGCAGGCGTTGGTTTCAGCTTGTGGAAATACAAGCCGCCCCATGCGATGAGAAGCTTACCCAACAACATCGGCATTCTGGTCAGTTCGATGTATCTTCTTATTACACTGGCCAACAAAGAACATATTGAATACGTATTCGCCCGGCAGTTGCAGTCACAAGGTATCCCCTATTATCACTTGCTGACGGTGCCGGTGAAGGTGGCCAATTACGAATGGTATGGCGTCGCCAGGGATGACCAATTTTTACATATGGGCAAATATTCGGAATGGTCCAAAAACGAAATAGAATTTCATAGTTTTCCCATCAACGACCATCTTTTGGATGACATCGATCCCAGGATGGCTGACCGCTTGAAATGGTTTGCGCAAGGTTTTTATACCGTGGCTGAAAAAGATGGTGCCATACGAGTTTACAATATGCAGTGTGACATGCAGGGCGTCAGGCAGTATGGAGACTATAAGGCACCGACGGCTTTTTATTATCAGGTCGATTTGAACAAAGATGGAACTTATGAATTGAGTTCAGGTATGCATCCGAGGGAAGGGTCCAGGATGTCGGAGCGCAGCGCAAATCACGTTGACTATCGGGAATGATGAATTATGAATGGGGTTGCGGGTTGCATAGCAAATAAAACTACTTAAACCACTTAAGCCAAGATCATGCTCCACGAATACGAAATATCCGGAATGAGTTGCAAAGGATGTGTCGCATCGGTACAGAAAATCCTTGAAGGCATTGAAGGAATAGATTCGGTTACTGTTACACTTCATCCACCGGTCGCCAAGATTGCGATGAGCAGCCATATGGATCCCGCGACGATCAACAAACACTTTGAACAAACCGGGATGCACTACAGGGTCCATCACCTGGGGCACTTGGAAAGTATTAAAAAGCAGGAGCCCGTAGAGATTGAAGGCAAAGGTCCCGGGACTTATTACTGTCCCATGTTGTGTGAAGGTGATAAGACTTATGACAATCCTGGAGACTGCCCCGTTTGTGGAATGGATCTGGTCAAAAAGGCAGTGGCCGTTCCTGATGCTTCAACTTATACATGCCCTATGCACCCGGAAATCCGTCGATCTGGTCCCGGGTCGTGTCCGATATGTGGCATGGAGTTGCAGAAGATAGTCGTATCCGGAAGCGAAAATGATGAAGACCAGGCCTACAGAAACATGCTCCGCCGGTTCAAAATTGCCCTGGTCTTCACACTGCCTATCTTCATTCTTTCGATGGGAGAAATGGTAGGACTACCCGTGCATGATTGGATCCCCTTGGGTCTGACCGGATGGGTACAACTATTTTTGTCTATCCCCGTGATCTTTCATGCCGGCTGGCCATTTTTTGTCAGGGGATATCGATCTCTACGACGACAATCGCCCAACATGTGGACCTTGATCAGCATAGGAGTGGGTGCTGCTTTCCTGTTTAGCGCGGTTGGTCTGATGGCGCCGGGCATCTTCCCATCGGCTTTCAAGGAGGGTGGAGAAGTGCATCTTTATTTTGAAGCGGCAGCGGTGATTCTGACCTTAGTGTTGCTTGGACAGGTACTGGAACTCAGGGCCCATGGACAGACGAGTGCGGCTATCAAAGAACTTCTCGACCTAGCCCCTCCCGAAGCTACCGTCATTCGAAATGGGGCTGAGGCGGTCGTCGCATTGAATGAATTGTTAATGGGTGATAAAATCCGCGTGAAACCCGGCGGTAAAATTCCCGTTGACGGAGTGCTGATTGAAGGACAAAGTACCGTTGACGAATCCATGATAACAGGTGAGTCCGTGCCTGTTCAGAAAAAAACCGGAGAACATCTAATTGGAGGAACGGTCAATACCACCGGTAGTTTTATTATGAAAGCAACTGCCGTCGGAGCCTCGACCATGCTGGCGCAGATCGTGGAAATGGTCCAGGAAGCCAGTCGGTCACGCGCACCCATTCAAAGTTTGGCAGACAAAATTTCACGATATTTCGTCCCTATTGTCGTGATCGTGTCCATAGTAACCTTTGCCGTTTGGACGCTTTTCGGACCTTCACCAGCACTGGTCTATGCCTTTGCCAATGCCGTTGCCGTACTGATTGTGGCGTGCCCTTGTGCCTTGGGATTGGCCACACCCATGTCGATCATGGTAGGTACGGGTCAAGGAGCCAAAATGGGTGTGCTGGTTAAAAATGCCGCCATGATTCAAAGAATGGCTGACGTCGACACCTTGGTAGTCGATAAAACCGGCACCCTTACCGAGGGTAAGCCAAGGGTCATCACCATTCAGTCCATAAAACCATCTTCTAGTGACATGGATATCCTTTCTTTGGCGGCATCCCTTGAGTCAGGAAGCGAACATCCACTTGCCCAAGCCATCATTACGGCAGCTCAAGAGAAAAAATTGGATATCAACAGTTCTTCTGATTTCGATTCCGTTACCGGCATGGGCGTTAAAGGATTGGTAAAGGGAAAACAGCTATTGCTTGGCAATGTGGCGTTGATGAAAGACCATGGGGTATCGGTACCTGATAGCGTATTGGAAAAAATGTCCTCCTTGCAGGCCAAGGCACATACGGTTGTTTTATTGGCTTGGGAAAAAGAGCTGGTGGGATTCCTGAGCATCGCAGACGCGATCAAATCCACTACTTCGGAGGTTATATCTGCATTGCACAAAGAAGGGATGGAAATCGCTATGTTAACGGGAGACAACGAAAGAACGGCACGTGCTGTCGCAGAAGAGTTGGGTATCGATACCTTCAAAGCCGAATTTTTACCAGGCGATAAAAAGCATTATATAGAGCAATTACAGGCAGATGGTAAAACTGTGGCAATGGCTGGCGACGGTATCAACGATGCACCGGCACTCACACAGGCCGACGTGGGTATTGCGATGGGTACGGGTACCGATGTGGCCATCGAAAGCGCGGGAATCACCCTCGTCAAAGGCGATTTGAGGGGCATTTTGAAAGCGCGAAAACTCAGTAAGGCCGTCATGCGCAATATCAAGCAAAACCTCTTTTTTGCCTTTGTCTACAATACCATTGGCATTCCTGTTGCAGCCGGTCTGTTGTATCCCTTTTTTGGCGTTCTATTAAGCCCGATGATTGCTGCACTGGCCATGAGCTTTAGTTCGGTCTCCGTCATCGCAAATAGTCTGCGAATAAGGAGATTTGGGGTGACTGGAGCGCGGCGAATGGAACCGAGATGAAGAAGAAACCCCAAAGAGTCTTCGTATCGAAGCGTGTAAGATCTTTGTCCCGATAAAATAATGGACGGAGTCGCGTTACCAGGCTGACAGAATGCCACTTGGCCACTTGGCCACTTATCCAGATTCCAGTTTCCGGGATCCCTAACAAATTAAACCTCTTAAACGAAACCTCCCCCGCGGCGCACAGCACATCAATCAAATGATTCTGTCTTATCATTGTAACACCATTTGATTACCTTCACCACCCATGGTGGGCCTCGAAGAAAACCGCAGCGGCAGATGATAGAAAATCTGATGGTTTTTTCGATCAGAAACAAGCTGGTCATCGGACTAATTACCATTGTTTTGGTCATTACGGGAAGTTACAGCCTGACACAACTACCCATTGATGCAGTACCGGATATTACCGACAACCAGGTACAGGTGATCACCACGGCGCCAGAACTTTCAGCTCAGGAAGTTGAACAACTGATTACCTTCCCGCTAGAGATGAGAATGGGATATATCCCGGGGGTTCAAAGCATTCGATCCATCTCCCGTTTCGGACTATCCGTGATCACGATCGTTTTCGAAGAGGACATTGACGTTTATTGGGCACGCGAGCAAATCAACCAGAAGATCACCAGTGCAAGAAGAGATATACCCGAAGAACTGGGTGTGCCGGAATTGGGTCCTTTGTCTACCGGACTCGGAGAAATATACCAGTACACAATTCATCCTGACACGGGATATGAAGATGTTTACGACAACTACGATCTCCGCACCATCCAGGACTGGATCATCAAGCGACAGTTGATTGGCATACCGGGTGTGGTAGAGGTAAACAGTTCGGGAGGTTTTCTTAAACAATACGAAATTTCGGTGACTCAGGACGACCTCAAAGCCTACGGGATTTCGTTGAATGAGCTTTTTGATGCAGTGAGTAAAACCAATGAAAACGTTGGAGGATCTTATATCGAAAAGGAAGACTACACCTATTTTATCAGGGGAGAAGGTATCGTAACCTCTATCGAAGACCTAAACAAAACAGTCCTTAAACAGGTAGCTGGGACGCCTGTCCTGCTTCAAAATGTAGCAAAAGTGGAGAAGAGTAGCGCTCCCCGATTTGGCGCCATGACGATGAACGGTCGAGGAGAAGTGGTTGGTGGGCAGGTAATGATGCTAAAAGGTGCCAACTCGATGGAGGTGGTACGACGGGTGAAAGAAAGGATAGAAGAGATCAAACCCTCGCTACCCGAAGGCATTGTCCTGGAGCCTTACCTCGACCGGTCTAAACTCGTGAACCGTACCACCAGGACTGTTGCCACTAACCTGATTGAAGGGGCACTGATCGTAATTTTTATCCTGGTACTTTTGCTTGGCAATTTGCGCGCAGGTCTGATTGTTGCATCGGTCATCCCCCTCAGTATGTTGTTTGCTATCATAATGATGCGCATATTTGGTGTATCAGCCAACTTGATGAGTCTGGGGGCACTTGACTTTGGACTGATTGTAGACGGGGCAGTAATCATTGTAGAGTCCGTACTTCACAGACTGGGAATAAAGCAGAAAGCAAGCTTATCAAGCCGGGAAAAAGAAGAAGAGATCACCACTGCCGCAAAATCCATTTTCAAACCAGCGGCTTTCGGTGAGGTCATCATCCTGATCGTTTACATACCCATACTTTTTCTCTATGGAATAGAAGGAAAAATGTTTATTCCCATGGCGCAGACTGTATCTTTTGCCATATTGGGTGCCATCCTCCTGTCCTTGACATATGTACCCATGATGTCGGCGCTACTTCTAAAAAACAGCCGCATCAATGAACAGTCCATTTCATATAAAATAATGCGGATCATCTACTCAGCCTACCGCCCAATTCTTGCTTTTGCGCTTCGATGGCGGTATGAGGTTTTATTGGTCACGGTTGCCCTATTCGCATTGAGTATCTGGCGTCTGGGTCGAATGGGCGGAGAATTCATACCAACCCTTGAAGAAGGTGACTTTGCACTACACCAGATCCTTCCCACCGGAAGTTCGCTTCAAAAAGGAATAGAAGTATCAGCACATCTACAAACTATCTTGCTTAAAAAATTCCCCGAAGTCGAACAAGTAGTTACCAAAATTGGAACTGCGGAAATTCCGACGGATATCATGCCATTGGAGGCCGGAGATATATATGTTATTCTGAAACCAAAATCCGAGTGGACCACGGCCCGCACCAGAGAAGAGATGTTTGAGGCCATGGAAAGAGAACTCGACCGGTTTCCAGGAGTTTATTACGAGTTTACCCAACCCATCCAGATGCGCTTTAACGAGCTGATGACAGGGGTAAGGCAAGATATTGCTATAATGATCTACGGAGAAGATCTCGGGCCCCTGGCACAATATGCAGCAAGGGTCGAAGACCTGTTGTCTACCATCGATGGGGTCGGTGATGTAAAGGTCGAGTCTACAACCGGGTTGCAGCAAATAGTCATCAAATACGACCGATCCAGCATGGCGAAGTTCGGAATTCACGTAGCAGATGCTAACAGGATCGTCCGGACTGCATTTGCCGGCAGAACAGCGGGAAAATTTTACGAGGGCGAAAGAAGGTTCGACATCGTCGTAAGGCTGAGTGAAGCAGACAGAACTGATATTGAAAGCTTACAACGACTTACCCTAACGACCCATGAAGGAAGATTGGTCCCCTTGTCAGAAATTGCTTCCATTGCCTTTGAGGAAGGACCTTCCCAGATATCACGACACGACACGAAAAGAAGAATTGCCATCGGTGTTAATGCACGTAACCGCGATATAGCCTCTCTGATTTCCGAAATCGAAAGTCGACTCACTAAAGACCTCGCTTTGCCGGCAGGATATTATATCAGGTACGGGGGACAATTTGAAAACCTGGAACGAGCAAGGAGAACACTATCTATGGTCGTACCCGTGGCGCTCGGTCTCATTTTCATTCTCTTATATTTTGCTTTCCGGTCCGTTGGTCTTTCTATGCTCATTTTTACAGCGATTCCATTGTCTGCCATCGGGGGCATTTGGTCCTTGTATTTGAGAGGAATGCCTTTCAGTATTTCTGCAGGCGTCGGTTTCATAGCATTGTTTGGAGTAGCAGTACTGAATGGAGTAGTTTTGATATCGGCTTTCAACGACTTGAAGAATTCAGGAATGCAAAATATCATGGACATCATAAATGCGGGTACAAAACTGAGGATGCGTCCTGTACTTCTAACCGCATCGGTGGCGTCGCTGGGATTTCTTCCCATGGCATTGTCCAACACCGCCGGCGCAGAAGTGCAAAGGCCACTTGCCACGGTTGTTATCGGAGGGTTGATCACGGCAACTTTCCTGACAATGTTTGTATTGCCCATACTCTACAGCCTATACCATACCATTCATTTGAAAAGAGCAACCGCAAAGCTGACGCCTCTACTGTTAATCACAGGAATTTCCTGCACTTTGCCCGCACAAAGCCAGGTGCTGCCTTTGGAGACATTTCTTGACTCCTTTTGGGAGGCCAATGAATTGGAAGACATGTATACTCTTAAAATGAAGTCCCTTGAACAGTTGAAGAGCAATCCAGTGTTACCACAACCCTATTCCATCGGTATAAGAGGAGAAGAATTCAATTTCACTCAACCCAAGGGTATATACAGCCTCGACGTATCCAAGTCTTTTTATTCTCCATCCGTCCCCAAGGCGTATTCAAATTGGTACGATGCACAAATGGGGATGGGTAGAGCACAATATGAATCGGATAAACTCGAAATCCAGGCACTTCTTGTCAATGAATACCTCGGTGCTGTATTGTTGCAACGACAACTGCTCATATTGGATGATCAAATGGCACACCTCGAACGACTAACGGAAGTACTTAAAAAGAGGGTCCAGGTGGGCGATGAAGGCGGCCTGCTCCTGGAAGTTATCCAGAATGACGCGAATATGCTGGAAATAGAAAGAAGGTCATTGCACGAATATTTCCTAAACCTCATTCACAACCTTGAAGAGTGGTCAGGCATTTATGCCATCGAACTCCCTCCTGCTCCTGTATTGGATGAAGCTGAAACAGCCTCAACGGAAATCAACGCACATCCACTTCTTCAAACAGTCGATTCAAGAATGGGTCTTGTAGAGGGCCAATACCAAATCCAGAAATCCACCCAGGCTCCTCTTTGGCGAGGAGGAGCATCGCTGCAAAGTGTTGGAGGAGATATCCTCTTTTTCGGTTTTCAACTTGGCATTTCCATACCGCTTAATAAATCCTATTTACAGAATAAACGCACCGCCAGCGATCTCGAACTGGCCTCTATCCAGAAAGAGAGAGAATGGTATGTAAGACTGCTCTCCATGAGAGCGCAAAGAATAGTCGGTGAATTGTCAGCCATCGAGACCGAAATTGCATCCATAGAGGATGTTTCACTACCCGGTCTTGAACAATTGATACAAAGGGTGGAATTGGCCTTCCGATATGGTGAAGCTGGCATAGCTGAACTCAAACAAACTTTTACAAGCTATGCCACCAACAAACACCGCCTGGCTGAATTACAGAACGAAAGACTGATGAGAATATACAAGCTTAAATATCATTTGTATTGATGTATAAAATCTTATTCTACCTTCTTTTTATAGGGTTACCCATGTTGGTGATATCATGCAGAGAGAGTCATTCTCACGGTACCGATGACCTGCATGCCATGGAATCGGATTCAAAAGAACATAATGATGAAGTGCATCTGACCCAAGTACAGATGGAAAACATCGGTATTTCCTATGAATCCATTACTCCGCGTAACATACGGTCGACCGTCAAACTGAATGGACGTGTAGAATTGCCATCCGACGGCATAGCCATAGCTACTTCTCCTCTTGAAGGCCAGGTAGAGCAAGTACATGTACTTCCTGGGAATCGCGTTCGTCAAGGACAAGTATTGTTTACCATTAGAAATATAGATCTGATCGACTGGCAAGAACAACGACTTAAAGCTCAAGCCGATTTGGAATTTCTCAATAAAGAAATTGAACGACAGCAATTTCTATCAGAGCAAAATATTACGGCTGTCCGAGTGCTGGAACAACTTCTGACCGAGAAAAAGAAAAAGGAAAGTGAAGAAAAAGCGATAGAAGCAAAACTCCAGGTGGCCGGCATCACCACAGATCCGTCAGGGGACCTGACCAGTATTTTTAAAATACGCTCCCCGCAAGCGGGTATCGTACAACATCTAAAAGTACATAAAGGAAGCTACGTTACTTCTCAGACAGAGCTGGTACGCATCCTTAGCAATCATCACTTGCGCATACATCTCTTCGCCTTTGAAAACGACATCACCCGTCTCAGTGAAGGTCAGACGATCGATTTTTTTGTCCAGTCCAGGCCAAATGCCTTACGGAAAGCCCGCATCGCATGGATCAATAGCCTGGTCAACGAGGAGAACAACAGCTATGAAATCCACGCCGATATCATCGGAGATAAATCCGGCCTGGTACCTGGTGAATATGTGGAAGCACGCGTTATAGACCGCGAAGCCTTCGTCCCTACATTGCCATTAGAGGCCATCACGTACGATAAGGGTCTAACCTATGTCTTTGTTAAAAAAGAAGAGATGGACGGAGCGTCGCATTTTCAAAAAGTCCAGGTAATACTGGGTGAAAAAGATCTCGGTTTTGTGGAAATTCGTCCCCTGGACGCAATACCTGATCACGCCCTGGTCGCAACTAACGGGGCATTCTTCTTAATGGCTCAGTCCAAGAAGGATGAAGGAGAAGGAGGAGGGCATGAGCACTAACAGAGTTTAAGTAGTTTAAGTGGTTAAGTAGTTGGGGTATATTATTTGTTACAGGCAACTCCTCAACTCCACAACTTAATGTTCAGCAGATTTCGCAAGTATGACCTGCCATCCTTATTGAACGGCCAAAATCTTCTTTTTCATAGTGACACCATCTTTCTCGACATTTACAATAAAGTAGCCGGGTTGTATGCTTTTTACGTTGAGACTCTGACTGGTGGCATTGACTTTGAATCTCTGGATTACCGTTCCATTCATATCGAGGAGAGACGCGTCTGCACCCACCATGGAATCAGGAACTTCGATGGTGATGTCCGCATCGACATTTACGGGGTTGGGGTAGACAGAAAGATCTGAAGGATCGAGATTGCGGACTTTGTCCAATACCGCAGCGTCGTTATTTCGAATCTTGCTTAATATTTGGCCGATATCTTCCAGGGCAATTTCACCGACTACGGAAAAAACCGTAAATTCTTCTGTTTCATGTCCCAGTCCAACGAGCTCGTAAATGATTCCACCGTTCTCATTGATGTGAAGAGAAAAGAGTTTTCCGTCTTCCTTGATATTCATCAATTCTTCAAATTGACTTTCGAGCTTTCGTAAGGCATTGTTATAGACTTCTTTTGCTTTTGGCATGTCGGGCACCTGAACGAGATCAAACGACTCGATGGATGATACGAGATTTTTGATCTTCCGCTCATCTTCCTCGCGATCAGGAATGACCGTGGAGGCAATTTGGAAACTCATTTTGGCCACGTGGATTACGGTCGAAGCTTCCATCTCTTCAAGGTGACTGTAGTGTTTGTCAATGAAATTCTGCGCCGAGATCAATCCTGCCGAAAGGCAAAAGATGATAAGGAATATGGACTTTTTCATGATGCGAATGTTTGATAGTTGGTGAACGTATTTCATTAATCATCAAGAAGACGGCGTGACTTCAAAATTTGTTACAGGAATGTTAAAGAATATGTGGGGTTTTAGGGTTACAAAGTTGCCAATTTGTAAGAAGAGCAGATTGATTCAAATTTAGTAAATCTCATATCGCCTACCTGATATCCATGAGATGCCGATTCATCTAAATCGCGGCGCTCCCCTACTCCACCACGTATTGCATCACAACTATGTCTTCCCAGCGTCCATTTACCTTTCCGATTTTTTGCTGGACGCCGACTATGGTATAGCCCAGCTTGAGATTATAATCGATGCTGACCTTATTGGACCTGAAGATTCGTGCTACAAGATGGCGGTAGTCAAGTTTTTTACATTCTTCAATGATGAAAGATTTGAACTGGCTGCCGTACCCCCGGCCTCTGTGATGTGGAGACATAAAAACCGATGTTTCACAGGCAAAGCGATAACCCTCCTTGTAACTGTATTTCTTAATGGCACCCCAACCAATGATGATATCGTTCACCTCGAGTACCATGATACGCTCTCTTGGATCCATTTTTTCGATTGCAGATAGAAAATATTCTGCGGTGCGATGCTGAGTGTCCATGGTCGCTTTACCAATGTAATTGTTGTAGATAGAAGCTATAGAGGCACAATCACCGGGTACGGCCGGGCGCATATTCATAAAGGAGATGTCGTTTAATCCATGTTTGATAACTGGATTAAAGCCGGAATTATTTTCTATAGTGACCGAAGAGGACTACAAAGGTATGTTGCCGTGTTTTTTACTAGGGATCTTAGCCACTTTATGTTCAAGCATGGCGAAGGCCTTGATTAACTTGCGACGTGTCTCACGCGGAAAGATCACTTCATCCACAAAACCGCGTTCGGTTGCGCTGTAAGGGTTAGCAAATTTTTCGGCATACTCTGTTTCTTTTTCTGCGAGTTTGGCCCCGGGATCTTCTGCTTGCTGTATTTCCTTTTTAAAAATGATCTCACTGGCCCCTTTGGCACCCATCACTGCGATTTCTGCAGACGGCCAGGCAAAATTTATGTCCGAACCAATGTGTTTGCTGTTCATCACATCATATGCGCCACCGTAAGCTTTCCTGGTAATGACTGAAACGCGGGGCACTGTCGCTTCACTGAATGCGTAGAGCAGCTTGGCACCGTTCACAATGATTCCATTCCATTCCTGGTCGGTACCTGGCAGGAATCCCGGAACATCGACAAACACCAGCAAGGGAATGTTGAAACAATCGCAAAAACGCACGAACCGAGCCCCTTTCCTGCTGCTGTTTACATCCAGGACACCGGCAAGACTCATAGGCTGGTTGGCCACGATACCGATGCTTTTGCCTGCAAGACGTGCGAAACCGACCACTATGTTGTCCGCAAAATGCTCGTGAATTTCAAAAAAGGTGCCTTCATCCACCGCGCCCTCTATGACTTCACGCATGTCGTATGGCTGTTGCGCCAATTCCGGGATGATGTCTTCCAGAATATCGCGATATTCTTCACCGGGATCAAATGAAGTGGAAGGCGGATTCTCCTCACAATTTTGTGGCAGATAGCTGAGCAGATGTTTAATCATTTCAACACATTCAATGTCGTTGGAAGCCGTGAGGTGAGTGACCCCGGACTTGGAAGAATGGGCACTTGCGCCACCCAGCTCTTCTGCCGTGACTTCTTCGTTAGTAACTGTCTTGACCACGTTAGGGCCCGTGACGAACATATAGCTGGTACCTTCCACCATTATCGTAAAATCGGTCATTGCAGGGGAGTATACCGCCCCTCCAGCACATGGTCCCATGATGGCGCTGATCTGAGGTATCACCCCTGAGGCCATCACATTCCGAAAAAAAATATCCGCATATCCCCCAAGCGATCTGACCCCTTCCTGGATCCTCGCCCCTCCTGAGTCATTCAAACCAATCAGCGGAGCACCCGTTTTCATTGCGAGATCCATGATCTTACAAATCTTTTCTGCGTGTGTTTCTGAAAGAGAACCTCCAAATACTGTAAAATCCTGGGCAAATACATAGACCAGACGGCCATTCACAGACCCATATCCTGTTACGACTCCATCGCCGAAATATTTCTGATCCTCCATGCCAAAATCGATGGTGCGATGCGTTACCAGTGCTCCAATTTCTTCAAAAGTGCCTTCATCGAGAAGAAAGTTTATGCGTTCGCGAGCAGTGAGTTTTCCGCCATCGTGTTGTCTTTTAATGCGTGCCTCTCCCCCGCCCAGTCTGGCTTCCTGGAGCTTTTGCCGCAATATTTCTTTCTTATCTTTCATCTTGTGAAGTATTCCATCATAATTTCCAATATGCTAATAGCAGCTTTTGAAATGACCGTTCCCGGTCCAAAAATGCCCACCACTCCGGCTTTGAAAAGCGCTTCATAATCCTTCTCGGGAATTACTCCTCCGGCTATGACGAGGATGTCATCCCTTCCGATCTTTTTCAATTCTTCTATCACCTGAGGCACTAAGACTTTGTGACCAGCGGCCAAAGATGATATGCCAAGAACGTGCACATCACTGATTGCCGCATGATGAGCTGCCTCAGCCGGTGTTTGAAACAGAGGTCCGATATCCACGTCAAAACCGATATCTGCAAAACTTGTGGCGATCACCTTTGCACCGCGATCATGGCCATCCTGTCCCAGCTTCGCTACCATAATTCTCGGTTGGCGCCCCACCTTTTGTGCAAAAGCCGCAGCAAGCTCCCGAGCTTTTTGAAACGAATCGTCCATACGTATTTCATGTAAATATACGCCCTGTACAGCCCGGTTTTCTGCCACATAGCGTCCGAAAACAGATTCCATGGCCAACGAAATCTCGCCAAGCGTCGCTCTATGCCTTGCAGCTTCCACCGCCGCATCCAACAAATTTCCTCCGTCACGGGCAGTTTTCTCAATTTTGTTTAAGGCCATTTGACAGGCAATCTCATCGCGTTTTGTCTTTACCGCCTGAATCCGCTGAATTTGCAATTCTCGGACTTCTGAGTTGTCGATATCCAGCACATCGGCTGGCGGATCACCCTCGAATGAAAAAACATTAATGCCGACAATTTGCTCGGCCCCGCTATCAATCCTGGCCTGTTTACGTGCGGCAGCCTCTTCAATTTTCATCTTTGGCAAACCACTTTCTATAGCCTTGGCCATACCTCCTATGGATTCTATCTCCTCTATAAGCTCCCACGCTTTGAGCGCAATTTCATGGGTGAGCCGCTCTAGGTAATATGAACCACCATAGGGATCTACCACTTTTGTAAGGCCCATTTTTTTCTGCAGGTATTTCTGGGTCTCGCGCGCTATTCTGGCAGAATAATCCGTGGGTAAAGCAATGGCTTCGTCCAGCGAATTTGTATGTAATGACTGTGTGCCGCCTATCACCGCCGACAACGCCTCCAAACAAGTGCGACAAATGTTGTTGTATGGGTCCTGCGCTGTCAGGCTCCAACCGGAGGTCTGACAATGTGTACGCAACATCATCGATTTCGGGTTCATAGGATTGAATTGCGCAACGATTTTCGCCCAAAGCATACGAGCCGCCCTCATTTTGGCTATTTCCATAAAATGGTTCATTCCTATGCCCCAGAAGAAAGATATCCTTGGGGCAAAATCATCGATGCGAAGTCCTGCCTTTAATCCAGTCTTTATGTATTCCAGGCCATCGGCCAAAGTATAGGCCAACTCCATATGGGCCGGGGCGCCAGCTTCGTGCATGTGATAGCCGCTCACGGAAATAGAATTGAATTTGGGCATATGTGCAGCCGTATATGCAATAATGTCAGCTACGATCCTCATCGAAGAAACCGGTGGATAAATGTAAGTGTTGCGCACCATGAATTCTTTCAGGATGTCGTTTTGAATAGTGCCGCTTAATGCTTCAGGAGCTACACCCTGTTCTTCGGCTGCCACTATGTAAAAAGCCATGATTGGGATGACTGCGCCATTCATCGTCATCGATACAGACATAGTGTCCAACGGTATGTCATCAAATAGACGTTTCATATCTTCCACAGTATCTATGGCTACTCCTGCCATGCCTACATCACCCGCTACTCTTGGATGGTCACTGTCGTATCCCCTGTGTGTAGGAAGGTCGAATGCCACTGACAACCCTTTCTGTCCCGCCTTAAGGTTTCTGCGGTAAAATGCATTGCTTTCTTCAGCAGTCGAAAATCCTGCATATTGCCTGATTGTCCAGGGACGTCGGGTATACATCGTGGAGTAAGGACCTCTCAGAAAAGGAGGTATCCCGGAAACAAAATTCAAATGGTCGAGACCTTGTAGATCCACGGATGAATATATGGAAGAAACCAGTATACCCTCCGGGCTGATCCAACCGGGGGGCAATGGTGGCAATTCCTGCCGGGCCTCCAGGTCAATGATCTCACCTGTCCGGTCCATTCCGACATGCATCGCATCGTGCTCAAGCATCCTACTAACCCTGTTGATCATGACATGAGTCATGGTTTCTATGAGGTGGGATCCCGCCAAGGGGTCGGCGACTTTGTCCAGTCGTCCTTCCAGGGCCAGTAAATGTTGGATATTCCTAGACATTCTTCTGGAAAAAGATGTACCCCCAATTTGTTCGGGCTCATCACAAGGACGAATAACGACCCTGTCTGCCCCACCTATGACGGCCGACACCGCCCCCGCACTGAGGGCTATCAAGCTGAGATGGGCATCTGACTTAAGGACTTCATCATGCACTACCGCTTCAATAAAAACCCTGAATGGCCGTCCGATGAAACCTTTTTGAACAAGCAATCGGCGCAATGCCCTGAGTACGGCAATATTGGAGAAAAAACGGTTAGACAGACTGATGCTCACGCCTATTTCTACAGTATCCTTGTGATCATCGAGCCTGATGACCTGTCGATATACCTGGTTCAACAAATCGGCTAGCACCTTGCAATAATGAGACTCGTCGATTTTATGAAAAGAAGTGGAGGACAAATGAATATCTTCAAAGCCAGGTAATAAGTCGATGTATTTCCCGTCTTCCGCTGCCATCTCATACCTCGTCATCATCGTTTTCCCGGATTGCGGCAGCCATCTCAACGAACCGTGAATCCTGCGTGGATCCCAACTATGCTTGTCAACTAATCGGCGCAAAGCAGATGTCCATTGCGCCATTCCATCCAGACAAAGAAGGTGTAGGCTGATCATGTCGAGCTGTACGTCGCGTAAAAGCACGGCCAAGTCAGAAGGACGGAAATGCGTAAGGTCAATCAGAATGGCCGTGGCGCCTCCCGCCAGGGCTTGAAGGATGATCTGGTTTCCAAGGGATGGTTCCTCGGCTATCACGTATTCCCCGACCTGCCAACCAGGAAAGGAAGAACCAATGGGATCGTTCCATTCACCGTGATGATGATAAAACGCGTCATATTGCTTTCCACAAGGTCCTTTCCACCTGAGATCATTCTCATCCATGTCTCCCAGGTCTTTGCGAATCTTGTCCAACCACTCGTTGAATGAAATTGCCTTAAACTCGGAAAATAGTGACGTCATCTGCGTCTTTTTACAAAGACCTCAACTTAAGGATTTTCTGCTACTCTCGAAGGCCTTAAATAAATATATAAAACAAAGCCTGCTACCAAGCATAACAAAGTCATCCACACATAGGTGCCAAGCCAATCCAATATGTTAAGTATGACGGGAGCTATTAAGTAGCCCAATGACCCATAAACGAACGCCCAGAGGGAAGATGCAACAACCAAAACCCATATATATCGCCGAAATGACATCTTAGAAAGAGACATAGCCATTACAAGAACAGATGAAACTCCGTAAAAAAAACGATAAAAAATCAACATCCAATAAGGTCTTGATTCGACCCATGCACTGGCCCTTGTTAATTTATCAGCCCACTCTCCACGATTCAGGGATACCATCCTTCCTCCCCGACGCGTACCCACAAACAAGAGCCCGTCTCTGGTAAGAGCACCTAAGAAACTCAATAATACCACATAAGACAAGGACAAATGTCCGATCTGTGAGGCTACAATTCCGGTCATATATACCACTTCACCTTCAATTGCCGTCCCAATAAAAACGGCTAAATGCCCCCATTGCTGAATGATCGATTCCATACAGTGCTCTCAAGTTAATGAAAACCTCATTTAAAAAACGTTACCAATTTTGAATGAGAGATGACGTTCTCAGATGTGATACATCGTTTTCTTTTTTTACAATAAATTTACCGTCAGAATAACCCGCTTGAAACAGTCCCGTGTTGTAATGTGAATAATTCTCCATTTCCCTTAAATGCTCACCTTTCATCAAACAGAGAAGACACCTCAGCGTCCGGCCATGGGTACATATCAATACTTTTTCATGGGGAAGCGAAACAAGGTAATCCAAAAACCTGTTGAGCCGTGATGACAACTGGAAAGCAGATTCAGCACCTTCAAGTGATGCGTGAAAATTACCATTCGACCATTCCTGAATCATCCTTTTATAATGCAACTTCAAATCCTGGTTACCCTTTTTTCCTTCATGAACCCCCCAGGATATCTCGTTGATCAACGATGTTTTTTCAAAAGGTGTATATAGCTCCTCTACGAAAGGCCGAACAGTTTGATAGGTCCTTTTAAGACCCGAGCAAATGACGTAATCAAACGCTTCATCCCTGTAATGCTCATAGAAGTACCTGGACTGTTCCTGCCCTACCTCGTTCAATTCAGAGTCTACCCCGCTGCCTTGAATAATTCTCATTTTGTTGTAAGACGTCTCTCCATGTCTTACGAAGAAGTAATGTTTATCCATGCATTCGCTGTTAATACAATTTATCCATTGAATCGGTCCGCGTCAAACAAATAAGTAATGATCTAAAACACATATTCAACTCCTATTACAATGCCTTTGTTCTTAATGACGTCGTTGTTCAAATCATTGATGTTGTGCAATCCCAAGAGCCATCGCCCATCCAGCGTAAACTTGAACAGTTTTATCCCCACACCTGCGTGCAGCCCGTAGTCCATCTGATCCAGCAAATCTTTTAGGTCGATGGTGGAAAAAGTAGCCGATAGAAGCCTGTTCACCGACCCCCCGAATTGTAAGAAAACAGGGGCGATTTCATATCTCATGGTAAGGGGTAGCTCCAGGTAGAGAAGATCGAATCGGTTTTCCGAAATGCCATCCTTGCTTCCTTTTTGTACAACACCCAATCCGGCATGCAACATAAAATTCAAGGGCAGATCGAGCCCTGTCCAAATACCCGCATGCCAACCCACTACCCTTTCATTATTAAAGATTTGACTGCTTTCAAAATCGGTAAACAACAACCCTCCTCTCAATCCCACAGACTGCGACTGCAAGCCTACGGATAAATAAAGGAACATCAATACTCCACATAGCCGGGTCTGCATTAAGTCATTTCATTTAAATACATAAAAGAGGGGTCAAGGGTAAAATTCCTAAAGGAAACCTGACATTTCAATATAACGTTTAATAGGGTTATTTCGTTTGTTCGAAAAATCAAAACGAGGCAAACAAAAAGTAAATCCCCCCAAAATGCTTTCCATGCCATCTCCCAAAGACTGGAATTTTTGAAAATGTTCTCAAGTTTAAACTACTCCAAAGCAGTGATTAGCTGTCATCGACGGTTTTTACCTTTTAGCGCCAAAAGGAAGTCGACAAAACAGCGCTCCGATCTGCAATACAAGTTTCCTGCCTTTGCCCGCGCATTGATGCAAATTAAAAGGCATTAAGTATTGAGTTGAATTTGAACAGTGCGGACATTTTTGGCCAAAACCGGACGGCCGGAGCAATGATTGTTAAATAGGCTAAAATCTGCCTAAAGATTGAAACTGTCGGCAAGGTGCCTGGAACAATATTTAAAAGATGGGGAGCTCGGTGAGCTTTTACATCGTTGTTAGTTATTAAAAAATGAATTGAGCTTTATATCATGCACTGAAGAATCCAATAGGAATTAGTCATTATCCAGCAAAACAGATACATCGAAAAGCAGGCCCTTATCAAACCCCAACAAATAAATTTGCATTCAAAAATGGAGATGGCATGAAGATCAGGGAACGATTCAGGCTAATGTTGCATTGATGTTTCAAATATCAAGTGTCATTTCAGTGAAAAAAGTGTTGAAAATATTGCCACTCAGTTCCGACGACACCAATTTTATAAGATGGATCCGGAAAAAGGACCTGTTTAAAAAGATGATCAATTCTCAAAAATTGTTCCATAGAATCTTAAGTAGTGGTCGCAAACGATCCACCTAAGAGTTACTCTACAGGCTCGACATCTGTTTCTTGTATATACCACATCGATGTTTGCTTCAGCTTTAAGATGATGTCTTATTTAATCAAAGGCAAGTGCTACGACCGTCCGAACAATTTGTCAAGGTGAATATCATCGGGTCTGCGATGTGCTGTCATCCTTGCAACTAAAAGATATACCAGTAATGCAATCATACAAGACGGAATGACTTCATGCACATCTTTCAATACCTCATACCTGAACCTGAATCCAAAACGCCACAAAACATTGACCACTACGCCTGCAACCATAGATGTAAGTGCAGCTGCATCTGTACCCCATCTAAGATAAAGTCCTCCAAAAATGGCAGGAAAAAAAGCTGCTGCAAAAACGGCTCCGGAGAATGCAGTCAATTCCACTATGCCCGCCGGCGGATACAAAGTCACGACGTAAACGATAACACAATAAAGCGCCATGGTAACCTTGGTCCGGGCAATGATCATTCTGTCTTCCTGTGGTCTCAACACATCCCAAATATCTTTTACAAATGCTGTACCTACAATGATTATGACGGACGCAAGTGAAGACATTCCTGCGGCAAAAAGACCGGCAATAGCAAGACCACTGACGAGGTTATTGTCGAATTTTTCCAACATAAAACCCACCACTTCATCGGTGTTATTGACGAGGTATAGCGCCTCCTCGTCCGAAGCCATTCCATGGACAAGGGCTCCCAATCCCATCACGCAGATCAGAGATATACCCAGGAATACAGGAGTCCAGATCATGGCAAACTTCATACTTTTAGCGTTATCGATGGAATAAAACCTTATCAGGCACTTAGGTTCCGATATTTGTTTCATTCCCACAGCGAGGCCTATGCCGAGGATATAGAAAAATGAAACAAGGGTGCCAAAAGTCATCAGTCCGCTGCCTATAGGCCGGCCATGCTCATCCGGGTGTTGAAGGTTAGCAATTTTGTCGAACAGAGGTTCGATCCCTCCGGCGTATATGAAGGGAATGGTCAACATCAGGATAGCGACTCCAAACATCATGACACCCTGGATCGCATCTGTCCATAATACACTGTACATTCCACCCCAAATTGTGTAGATTGCCGTTATACCTATAATGGCCATGGCACCCGCCGCATATGGAATGTCTAGGACAGATTCAAGGACATGCGCACATCCTTTGGCTATACCTACCATATACCAAAGGGTGGCAAATAGGATCGTGAAGGCTGACAACAAGCGTATCATCCTGCTCAAATCACTCTTATACCGGTAATGAAAGTAATCCGGGATCGTATAAGATTTGAGCACAGCCGTTTGACTTCTCATCCTTGGACCAAGAATGACCCACGAAATCACACAAAATATTGCCCAAAACAATCCCACCCAAGCCCATGAAAGACCATATTTAAAGGACATCCCCGCTTGTCCTATATACGTATTCGTACTTGCAAACGTCGAAAAAAAGGCCAGAGATACCACCCAGCCGGGAATTTCCCTTTTGGCAATATAGTATTCCCGAATACCACTGGATGCTTTCTGTTTATGATACCATCCAATCATTAAACAGATGACAACATATGCAAAGAGCAATGTAAGGGTGGTACCGTTTGCTGCCAGGTATTTCATGATCATTCGTCTTCTTCATCATGAATCCGGATATCCATTCGTGAGACCATCCAGGCATTGACTAAAACGAGAAGAAAAATGCACCAATACGGGAATAGCGTCCAGAAATCCATCTTTTAAAAGTACTTTTTTACCGCGCTCTTCACGACCTTACCCATAGCATTCTTCGGAAGTTCTTTAATGAAACGATATTTCCTGGGAACCTTGTAAGATGGCATTCTGTCTGTGATCCAGGATCTTAGCGTTTCAGCCGTCAAGTCTTTTTGACCGGATACGACAGCCACACTTACAACTTCTCCCCATTGGAGATCCGGAATACCAACTACCGCGCAGGCTGACACCCCGGGATGTTGTAAAAAGCATGATTCAATTTCAAGCGCAGACACCTTGAACCCCCCGGTTTTAATGATATCGATGCTGTTTCTTCCGAGGATCCGGTAATACCCGTCTTCCAGAATGGCAATATCTCCCGTCCTGAACCAACCATCTATTGTAAAGGCATCCTTGGTAGCAGCAGGGCGTTGCCAATAAGAAGTGAAAACGGCTTTACCCGTTACTTCGATTTCGCCAGGCTCGCCGGATCTGGCCAAGCTACCGTCATCTTTGCGCAACCTGACGGCTACACCGGGAAGGGGTTGGCCCACATGACCCGCTCTTCGTTCCCCATGGTATGGATTGGACAGGGCCATTCCAATCTCGGTCATTCC
>JBFKOL010000032.1:0-21810 GCA_041628815.1 Saprospiraceae bacterium
ATCACAGCCCACTCTTTCGGACCAGATCTTCAGTTGATCCACGGCCGCAGCTCGAAATGTATCGGCCGCACCGAGTACAATTTGGTACCCTTTCTGCCTGAATTGGTGTGCCAGCTTTCCAATGCTCGTAGTTTTGCCGGTGCCGTTGACGCCAACAACAAGAATGACATGGGGCTTATTCGACGTATCAAACTCAAAATCCTCTATGTCAGCCGCATTATTTTCGTCCAGCAGGCCGACGATCACATCTTTGAGGATTTGATTCAGTTCATCCGTATTGAAATACTTTTCTTCGGCAACCTTTTCCTCCAGTTTCTCAATGATCTTGATGGTAGTGTCAAGACCTACATCTGACTGGATCAGGATATTTTCGAGTTCGTCGAGAAAAGATTCATCTACCTTGGATTTTCCAGCGACTGCTTTGGAAATCTTACCAAAGAAACTCTGCTTGGTTTTTTCAAGTCCTTCATTGAGTTGTTCCTCCTTTTTCTTGGTAAAAAATTTCTTAAAAAAGCTCATGGCACTAAAGTTGGAGACCGATCAGAATCGATGGCATATTACGGAACAAAAAAGGCTTTTCCCTACAATCAGAAAAAGCCTTTCTCAAATAAAATCTCTGTATTCTCTTATTTATTGGCAGCAAGGAACTCCTTCACACTGTCTTTGTGAATCATTACTTCCTTGTAGGAATACTTACCGGTATTGGGATCCTTCACACTCTTAACCACTTTTACAAAATCCCTTCCTGATCCGGCATTTGCTGCTCGTTGCGCTACACGCGCGTTTTTGGATACTTTAGCCATTTTTTACTTTATTTCTTTGTGTATGGTATATTTCTTCAGGATGGGATTGTACTTCTTAATCTCCAACCTGTCAGGAGTGTTTTTCCTGTTTTTCTGTGTTACATACCGCGATGTACCGGGCATGCCGCTTGTTTTATGCTCGGTGCATTCCAATATGATCTGGTGCCTGTTGCCCTTGGACTTCTTTGCCATGGTTTAAAATTATTACTTTTCTGATAATACTACTCCGGTATCAACGCCTTTTCTCTCCAACTTTTTCAGGTATTCATAAAGACCCAATTTGTTGATGTTGCGCATTGCCTTTGCACTGACTTTAAGCGTAACCCATTTATTGATCTCCGGAATGAAATAACGCTTTTTATGCAGATTGGGTTCAAATCTGCGCTTCGTCCTCCTGTTGGAGTGGGAAACGTTGTTTCCGGAAATGGGCCTTTTACCCGTTAATTGACATACTTTCGACATGTTGTCTTAATTTTTTCTGATTCATTTTTTGGCAAAGTTGTCAAGTTGCCAAGTTTCAATATTGCCATGCATCATTCGTGACTCCAGGAGGATTGCTTTGAAAGTATTCAGCGATCCTTGGTTCGACCTGCAGTCAGATGTATTTCAAACTTCTTTCAGAACTTGCGTCCGCTGCCCGTCAAACGGACCTCAAGCAAACTTGGTCCATTTGCCTGGCATCATCCGCCAGCTACGCTGCGTTGAAAGCCATCATTCGTGACTCCAGGAGGATTCGAACCTCCAACCGCCTGATTCGTAGTCAGGTACTCTATCCAGTTGAGCTATGGAGCCATTATTCTTTCCGCCTGTAGCGACTTTTCTGCAACGGTTACCTTTTTGAATGTTGATTATTCAACCTGTGTCAAACGCAACATTCCTTTTTTCAAACGGAGCGCAAAGATAGAGGAATTATTTGTTTTCTCCAATGGTGATAGGTGGTCAATGGCAATTATGAATTCTTTATTATGCACTGTTTTTTGACAACCCATGAATCACTGCTATTCGTTTCCCAAACAAACCTGCTAACCAGAGAAAATAGGATACCTGATATGCGTTTTTTCATATGTGATATAGCTGAACTGTGTCCCAAACATCATCCCGCAAGCCTGCGGGATTACGCTTCGCCCCGACAACCTGCAACCCGATATTATCGATATCCGATATTTAATTTGTGATTTGGATGGAGTCCCACCCAATCTGGCAACCCGGCAACTCGCCAGCCGGACTTCACCTTGCCACCACAAACTTCTCCGTCACCTGTATGCCGTTGGCCTGGATGCTCACCAGGTACAAGCCTTGCGGGAAATCGGATACTTCGAGATGCAAGGTTCGGCTGCCCAACAGGTCAGGCAGGATGTACTGGTCGATGATCTTTCTTCCGGTGTTGTCATGTACCTGCAACTGGATGACCTTCAATTCATCAATTTCGTAGTCGATGGTAAGAAAATTGGATACGGGGTTGGGCACGATTTCGGTGATGCTGAATTCTCCGAAAGGGCACAATACCGAGGATTGTTCGATCACGACTACGGTGTCCAGTACACATTGATCATTGCCGTCGTCTTCTATCTTTAAGGTATACGATGCCGGGTGCAACCGGACAAATGCACCGATCGTATCCACGAGTACATCTTCGCCGTTATCGAGAAAAAAATAGAGTTGTCCCTTCAATTCTTCCGATCGTACGTCAACGGTCAGTGATGCATCATTGGCTGCCTGGCAGCTTTCGGTTTGCAGATCGAGATTCCGGATTTCGAGGACACAACAATTGCCCAGGGTGCGGTCGATGATTTCGATCGAATTGAAGGCGTTAAGCCGTCCTCCTGTAGTCGTGATGCCAGTCAATGATTCATTGAAGTCAGCCCCGTCGAATACGGCATCGCGAATGGTACGAGCGACAAAAGAGGGATCCGTCTTTGAGCGTTCGAAGGGTTCATCACAGATGATCGTATACATCAGCGAAATGACACCTGCCACATGTGGAGCCGAAGCGGATGCTCCTGAGAAAAAAGGATCCGTATTGTCGTTCAAACCGGTGGTAAATATTTCCTCGCCGGGGGCTCCTATATCGACGCTCATCCCACCGAAGCCGGCATTGCGCACTTTCTGGTCGTCGCGGTCGGTATTGGTAACGACGATCAGAAACTCGGATTCACAGGTAGATGGAAGATCACCAGCGATGTCCACGTTGGTATCGGTATTGGGTGCCGAAGTGACATTGAGTACGCCTTGTTGGCCAAGAAGATCATAGATTTCGCACCATGACGGAAAATCTTCAGGGAACAGATCCGGGGCACCACCGGAATAGTTCGTCACTACGACGTAGGCGCCCCGCTCCCCATTGGTCTCGTTGTAGGTTTTTCTTTGTATGTATATGTAATTATAGGCTTTCACAATATCTGAGAGGGAGACGTTGTTTGAGCGTCCCCCGCTGGTAAGCATCAGTTTTACGTCCCAGTTGATCCCCGCCACCTGCCGGTTGTTGTTGCCGACGGCACCGATGATACCTGCAACGGCGGTACCATGGCTCAAGACGCGATGTTCGTCGGAGTCCTCGGTGGCGTTCCAGCCATAGTAGTCGTCGATGAACCCGTTCATATCGTCATCGATGCCGTTGTCATCTATCTCAGCGGTGTTGATCCATATATTGTTCAGGAGATCCGGGTGGTTGAGCTGGTATCCGTCATCGAAGATGGCTACGACTATGTCGTCGCCGTTCGGGGCCTTGCCCCCCGTTGTGATGTCCCATGTCTCCATCATTTCAATGACTTCGAGACCCCACTGCGATGGAAAATCGGGATCGTCAGGAGTGATGCGCCACGAGGCCTCACGATCTTCAGAGACATGACGTACACCCGGCAACCTGTGGATGGCCTTTTTTTGTGCTTCCGCTTTATGGTCGCCGGCAACGACGAATTTCCAGATATTCAGATCGGGGAAGATGCATTCAGCATGGCCTGCGGGGAGTGCCTTCAGGATACCCGGCGTCACCTCCATCGATGATTCAAACTGTACAACAAAGACCTTTTGGTCATCAGGAGTTACCTGCCCAATGGACTGTGACACCCACAGAAAAAAAACACTTATGCCTATCACGCGTACGACAAATCCCATCAAATGCATGTATCATGTATCAAGTCAAAAATCTATAACGAAGGAATCGATAATCGCATTATTTGCGATTGACAAAGACCAGCTTATCCCGGTTTGCTGCTATTCGGGTAATGTTGTTAACGCCTGTTGACGACAAGTCCAGGACAGGCTTCCATTCCGTATCGGTGCCCCCGATGTCGTAGCGATACAACGTAGCGCCATTTCCCGTGACGAGATCTCCATTGGGCAATACTTCAAAATCCTCTGTTCGTTCGGGAAGGTACGTTACCAAACGCGACAGCTTATTTTCGAGATCGAAGAGCCGGACTGCCTTCGTATTGCCAATATTCTGAACGTAATACATACCTCCTTTACCATTCAGCTTAAATGTCCGACCTACATTGTAGGCGATGAATTGTTCTTTGCGAAGCCCAAGGTCATAGATCACCAGTTTGTGCGGCGGGCCGACGAGAAAGAGAGCCACTTCCGTATCACTGATAATATGGTAATACCCGATGTTTTCCAATTCTTTAATCACCGCATCGCCGTAACCCGACTGGTCTGTGGGATATCTCCACAAAATCTGGGGGATTTGCTCTTCTTCGGTGAGTTCCTGTCTCACTGTAAAGATGAATTGTCCATCCACGGACTGCAGGGGAGAGTACTCACTTTCCAAGGTGGCTGTCACCCGGCTGATTTCTCCTGCATTCAGGTCGAGCCGGTAGATATCTGTCAAGCCTTCGGCATTCCAATCGGAAGTGATCAGCAGGGTGTGATCATTGGTGAAGGAAGGCTGGTTGTTGTATCCCCCGCGATTAAAAGAGGAAAGGTACTTGGGATTTTCCAGTACCAGGGCCACCTCGTTGATCTTCATGTCCAGCATGTAGAGGTCGGTGGAAGGCAACTGCGCATCAGCGAGGCAAGGCAGGCAAAGAATCAATGCGATATGAACAAAGAAGGTTTTCATAGGTCGCTTGCCGATTTAAACAGGCGGTTCCACCGAACGCCTTTGGCCATACTGCCATTTTTCGTGCTGAACCAAATGAACAGTGGTTTCCCGACGATGTGGTCATGCGGCACAAATCCCCACATCCGGGAGTCCTCCGAGTTGTGCCTGTTGTCTCCCATGGCCCAGTAGTAATTCTGTTTGAACGTATAGGAGTCTGCGGGTTGACCGTTGATCAGTATCTGGTCTCCGTTCACCGACAGGTCGTTGTCTTCGTATACGTTTATGATTCGCCTGTACATGGAGAGATTGGACGTATTCAGTTGAACCGTTGCGCCTTTGGCCGGGATGTAGATCGGTCCGTAATTGTCCACCGACCAGCCCGGGTAGTTGGGGGGATCGTGCGGGAACAGTTTTCGCGCATCCGGTGGATTGGGTACCTTGATGAGCTGGATATTCGGATCTGCCTCCCGCATTTTGCGCACCTGTTCGTTGTCGAGGAAAAATCCGCGCTGGCCGCCAACACCCCAGGTATCTCCTTCGTCGATGCCCCACTCCTCGAGGCGGCGGGGGTTGATCTGGCTCATATCACCTGCCAGGAGGTACTGGAATTGCATGAATTCGGGATTTTCACCGGGCGCACCATTGATGTGCACTTGCCCGTCAATGATTTGCAGGGTGTCTCCAGGCAAACCTATACATCGTTTTATGTAGTGGTCTTTCTTGTCGATAGGACGCACCTTAAAATCCTTGTTGGCGACCTTGCTTCTTAGTTCGGGATCGTAGCTCAGAAACCCCGGTTCGCGCGCCACCTGCCCAACGGTGTAGGATCGTTTGGTGGTGATGTAGACGCTGTCACCGACAGGCCAATTGAAGACGATTGGGCCGTTGCGTTTGATTTCCCTGAGTGCCGGCAACCGGTAGTAGGGCAGGGACGGTTTTTTGAAGTAGGACTCGGTGCCGAGGATGGGTACGCGGTTGTGTAACAGAGGTACCATCGCCACCGTCTGCGGTGTCCTTATACCGTAGCTGGACTTACTCACGAAGAGAAAATCTCCCACCAGCAATGATCCTTCCATGGAAGGTGTGGGGATGACGTAGGCTTCGATCAGGAACATGCGGATAAAGGCCGCAGCAAATACCGCGAAGACGATGGATTCTACCCATTCGCGCCATGAGGCTTTGGCGTAGGGATTGTTTTTCATCAGTCGATGTACCTTTTTGTCATGCCCGGCATCCTTGGTCTTTTTTACCTCTTCCATGTATACGGCCTCTCTGTGAAGAATGGCACCTTCGTATTGGGCATTATCGTCTTTTGCCAGCATGTAGAAGCTGATGGGCGGGTAGATGACCGCGACTGCAGACTCCCAGAAAGAAAAGCGATTGAAAGAACGGACGGTGGCAACAGCGACACCGGCTACGATGAAAAAGGCGACGATAGGGACGAGAAAAAGAAAACCGTACCACCTGGGTCGTCCGGTCTTTTCGGCCAGTTCGACGATGTTGAGAACCGGGACCAGTGCCTTCCACTTTTCGATCCCCATTTTAGGGAACAGCATGTACAGACTGGCACAATAAAGGATGTAGAAAACGACAAAATAAAGAAGTACCGCCACCTTGCCTGATTTAGTTGCCGCAAATATAAGAAAGCATTGGTGTTAAGGACTTCTTAATTTGGATGAGCGTACAGATGGCGGCGGCGAACGCTGGCTTATCTTCTACCTGGTGTCGCGTACAGTGTTTTCGTCGTTGTCATGTATTCTGAATTAATAGGGGGTGGCAATGTACGAGCAACATATTATATATATTATATATATGTTAAAACTATTATACTGTTCTCGTTATATATAAATTTTATTTATATGTTTACATTGGATTTGATGAATGAGAAAGGTATGATTCGTGATGAATGAGCTTATGTTATAGCAAAATGATGAAAACGATCTAATAAACCCTGCCTTTCCTGAATAAATCGAATGGACTGAATTCCCCAAAAATCCCGGTGAGTGGGTCCAGTTCCTACCTGATGTGATAATCGGATCCTCGATTATTGAGCATACTATTTTCACAAGGCATTCCAAATGAGTAGACTTAATACAAGTCGACGGAGCCATTCTCCGATACGATTCTCTGCTAATTCATTCAGATTTTACAGTTTGATTATTGGTCTTTTCTCTTCAATTACTCTTGTGGCCATTAATCCCGAGAGGGCTAAAGGCATCTTATCAAGTATCTTAAAGCACGAGAATCAAGACTTACGAGCCGTCCAGGCTGGAGATCAACATTCTGGAGATCTCGACGATGTAATACAGGATATGTTTGGGGCACCTGCCAGTCTTTTATCCAGCACGGAAACCATTTCGCCAGGTTCTTTGATCATCAACATGGGTGCTGAACCACAAACCATCGCCAACGGCCTCAAACCTTACGGACTGATATTCGATCTGATCAAAAATCATGGTGTATCTGTAAAGTGGGTCATCAACCCTTCCAAGTCGAGCAACAAGAATACAGGCTTTGATGACATTGACTTCTCCTATAACGGTATCGACTTCAAATCAGGTGCATTTGTCATTCCATCCGTATTTCGATCGGCCGAGGTCAATGCCGCCATCAACAATTGGATCTCACAAGGGGTGGTGGCCATCACCACTACTTCAGCCCTGGACCTTCCTGTATTTACCACCTTGACCAATGCTCCCAACTGGACATTAGATGCAGCCAACGGCAGCAAAGTAATAGCCGGTCTTTCGTCTGCAGGTATACCTGAGTTTAACGACGAACTGGAAATGGATCCTAACTACCGCTTTAAACCGCCAGATCAATTGGATTGTTGCGATTATCTCTACGTTATGCCTCATGCCGACCCGGAATGGGCAACACACAGTAATCTCTACACCTGGACCCAAGCCAAACCAACGGGATGCCGGGGGTGGGTGTGGTCGGCCTGTCATGCAGTAAGTGCGCTTGAAAATTCGTTTGACTATATCACTCCGGATCCGACCAGGCAAATGAATTTTCTGGTAGATACCGCGTTCACCGCCGATCCTAATAACGATCCATGGGGTGAAAACTCTGCAGTACTTTGGGGGGATCACGACGATGGTGATGGCGACTATGTCTACGACAACGCTTACGTCACTGATCCTTTTATGCAGTTTATGGGCAAGCTGGACGGTGCACAAGAGAGTGGCTCTGAATCCCTGTATATGCCTTATGCAAGCACAGACTGGCGATCTTCAACTTCGGTAGCCATATACGATGATCCTCATCCGGATACAGAACCGGGAGGAATTGCCGAGGGAAACAAACCCGCAAAACTGGTATATGGTCCCGCATTTGGAGTAGGTACGAAATCAGATTATTCTACGGGAAACGGCTGGGTCATGTACGAAGCACAACATTCGATAGGCGGAAACGAACCAGAATTTGTTGCTGCCTACAGGGCTTTTTTCAATTTCTCATTTATGGCGGCATTGGAAAGGGGAGCGGATGTGGACTACGTCATGATGCCTCCTGACTCTATTATTCAAGGAACGTCTATTGACTTATCGGCTATAGCCACCAACTCGCAGCCACAGTATACCTTCGAATGGTCCATCTCACCCAATGTGGGAAGTTTTTCTTCCAACCCACAAATGACAATGGAGAGCGATACGGCAAAGACGGTTTATACTTCTCCCACAAATACCTCCACCGTCAATGCTATTATATCTCTTTCCGTCAGGGACAATTGCAGCATCGTCAAACGCATCAACGCTAATGTCGTTCTCAAGCCAACACCTCCCTCTCCACCCACTTGTTCGAACAGCATAGTCAGCATCGCACCCAATGCCTCTACAGAAATAGATCTCACCACGTTGGCCACCGATATCAATGGCGATCTTCAACCTTCCGGGTTTTCGATAACTACCAATCCTACAGTTGGCAGTGTGGCAATAAATGCCAGCGCCATAGCCAAATACATTCCAAAATTCAATTATGTGGGTTTGGACAGTTTTAGGTTCAGTGCCACGGACAATGCAGGTAACACATGTATTGGGAAGGTTACAGTCAATATTTCATGTCCCACCGGTCCGTCCACCAATCAAATCTGGGGGACGGTTTACTACGATGGAAGTGAGGACGGTATCAGTAATGAGCTGGACTATGGCTATCCATTAGGAGCGACCATCAGACTCTATCAGGACAATGGTACGAAAGGAAAATACGAGCCTGGTACTGATGTTGAATTGACAACAATTTCTCCTGATATCTCGGACAGCAGTGGTGTTTTTAACTTCAATATCAACAATTTCTATTCCATTACCTTAAAGGATTCCATTACTGCAGATGCCAACACCGCGAACGAAAAATCAAACAATGACATCAAAATAGATCAGAGCGATTTCGATCTCAACAATACGGATCATTCTTACGCGGCTTTCAGGTTTACGGATTTAAACATTCCGCAAGGGGCCAATATTACCAACGCCTATATGAGCCTGTACAATAAGGATAACGAGACCAGCACCAGCAGCTCTTTTCAGATTGTTGCTATGGATACGGCTGATGCCCCGGCAATTCTACAGACCACGAGCTACCTGTCCAATGTGTACAACGATTCTTCGACTGTTTCCAGCGTCCCCTGGAATATATCAGGTGATTTATCGGCGGATACGCGCTACCACTCTCCTGATCTGTCGTCGATAGTTCAGGAAATTGTCAGTAAGCCAGGCTGGTCTTCGGGTAATGCCATCACGTTTGTGATTGACAACGATCCTGCAGGCAATGACGATATAAAGTTTCATTATTCCAATGCAGGCGTACCAAAGCAACCGCATCTGATTGTTGCCTATTCGATTGATACATTACACTATCTAGTCCGCCTGGATACGGCATCTGTTCCAGCCAATATTGACACCACTTCGAAGACTGTTTTGAGCACCTTCTTTACCGGGCATGGTCAGAGTACTTGTGCTATGGACTTTGGATTGACCGAGCCCAACAATCCTCCTGAAGCATTGGACATCACCTTTGGTCCGATCATCAGCTGTGCGGATACAACGATGATCGATACATTCCTTGTCAGCGACCCGGACCTCGAACAGTCCGTCGATTCATTTACCATCACTGCACTTCCCTCTCCGAGCGGTAAATTATTTGTAAACGGAACTACTGAAATCGCCACGGCACCTTTTGGTTTGTCTGTTCAGGATATGAAATCATTGCGCTTCCTACCAGCCCCAGGTTATACGGGAGAAGTCATTTTTACTTATACCGCCACGGACAACGATCCTGATCCTGCCACCAGTTTAAATGCAACCTATACGATAGTGGTCAACAACTGTCCTCCAATTACATTGGATGACACCAATGCTCCGCTATCGAGTTCATCCGGTAATACATTGTTGTCAGAGCTGCTGAGCGGAACGGACAGTGACGGAGCGGTCGTGTCCTTCGAGATCAACAGCCTTCCTCCGTCCAATACGGGCCTTCTTTTATTCAACGGCGTGCCTTTAGGTGTTGGACAAGTCATAGATACCGCAGATGTGGACCTCTTGAGTTTTACGCCCAATGGTTCATTTATTGGGAATGCAAGCTTTACCTTCTCCGCAATAGATGATGATGCCTCTAAAGATTTAAGTCCTGCGACCTATACGATCCCTATAGCCAATACAGCTCCAAAAGCCGTTAACGTCCAGAATCCCACGCATATCCTTGACACAGGTGAGGTTCGATTGATCACACCATTATTGGGAACCGACGTAGATGGCGTGGTGGAGAAGTTTGTCATTGCTTCGCTTCCGGCTTCGGGATTACTGATTGTCGGAATGGATACACTTGCTGTAAATGATACGCTTACGGCATCACAAGCTGCGATGATCAAGTATGATCCAGAAAGCGGTTACAGTGGGACCGTGATGTTTACTTATAATTCCATCGATGATCTCGGAGCGGTTTCGGCTGCCTCCGGGATATACTCGATAATGGTTACCCGGGCCCCTGAAGCACAGGACGTAATCAACGATATCATCTTATACAACGATCCTCCCACACCCATCGACTCATTGATCGCAACTGATGACGATAGCATTGCTTCCTATTTGTTCTGTGAAATACCTGATGAATCCCTGGGGATCATCTATTTTTTAAGGAATGAGACAGACACCATGTTTCTCATTGCCCGCGACTATCTGACACGCGATGAGATGAAGACTATGTGGTTTGAACCAGCCGGCAATCAGCCTTCCGATATTATGTTGAATTATGCCGTCGAAGACAATTGCGGGTTCATCGCCAAAGCCGAGTACGTCATACCTTTCAAAAAATTTGAAATATCACTTGCCAAAAGTTTGTCCGGACATCCTGTTAAAGACAAGACTACTGGTTTCTTCAAAACCACATTCAAGTATAAGTTGAAAAATGAAGGCAGTGAAGACCTCGACAGCCTCAGTCTCACGGATGATTTTGCATCGCAATTCGGTGCTGCTTTTAAAGGACTATCCACCATGCCTCCAAACATTATGCTGAATGGACCAACAGGCACAGGTGGCCCTGATACGAGTTTTACAGGAACAGGAAGCCATACGGAATTGCTGGACAGGAGTGGCAAGCTTCTACCGGGAGACACGTTGTCTGTCACCGTCGAAGTGCTCATCGATCCCTCCTCGGGAAAAGTGCCTCTTAAAAACCAGGCTGTCGCTTCAGGACTTCCCGTCGATGACATGGGTAATCCATTCAAGGACGCGAAGGGTAACGAATATGGCTTCGTGATGGATGTATCCGATTCGGGTAAAAATCCTTCCGGCGTAAACGATGGAGAGTTGGGAGCCCAAATGGGCAGCACCAGTGACTCAACGGTGCTTTATCTACCTGATGTTTCGGTTACCAAAGGAATAGCAGACGGCAAGTTACTTTCGAGTGGAAATATCGAAGTAAGATTTGACTTTGAAGTGCTGAATACCGGAAACACATGGCTCACCAATCTTAGCCTTGTTGACAGTCTACACTTCATGCCAGTGTCGCCATCCATCACTGTCAGCAATGTGGATGCTACATCGCCTCCTTTAAAAAATACGAATTACGATGGCATCGGCAATAACGACTTATTGGCCGGAAGTGCTGCGGATACCTTGAAAAACGGCGAATCCTTCAGGGTCGAACTGGTAGTTCAGGTAACCCCGGAAAACCTGATGTCCATTGCTCCGGCCTTCAATATGGCCATGGTACGCGGCGATATCATCGACTCGAGTGGTCCCATTACGGGTTTCTCAAGTATATCAGACCTTTCGGATGATGTAACGGGCAGTGCCGCAGGCGGTGATCCTGCAAGCACCAATTCAGATGGCCTCGGTGACCAGGGTACTTTTGATGATCCCACACCTCTTACTGTCCCGATCGTTGGAGCTTCCAAGCACGTATCCCGTATAGAAGATGCCTCGAGCGGTATCAATGGCAATGCCGATGTGACCTTTAAAGTTACACTCAAAAATCTCGGCTCAGATACGCTCTATAACATCAGTGCGATGGACAGCATGTTCTCTCAAATGGGTGGTACTGGGGGAGGTTTTGTCCGTGTTGTTACAGGTCCTTCTGTTTTGTCTATGGAGAGTGCTTCATCTCAACTGCCCACGGTCAATAAATCATACGGTCCCGATGTCCACGCGAACCTGTTATCTGGAACGGATGGTATCATGGCTCCGGGCGACAGTGTGACGATATCCGTTGAAGTCGAATTGGATCCGAATGCTTCCAATGCTCCTATTCCTTTGAACAATCAGGTGGTTGCCTCCGGTAAAAATTCATATGGTACTGTCGTTTCTGTGCATTCGGATAGTGGCTCTGATCCTTCGACCTCCAATCCTGGTGCACCGGGGGATAGCGGTGGAATAGAAGATCCGACGCCCGTCAGCATATCGCGCATTGGTCTGGCCAAGCAGTTGTTGGCGACAAATTTCAAAGGAGATAATTACGAGGTCACCTTTAGGTTGACACTCCAGAACATCGGCAACGATACCCTTACCTGTGTTACCCTCGTTGAGGATTTGAATGACGAGTTCGGCGCTGCCTTTGTTGATTTTGACTCCACGACATTGACAGTAGATACTTCCGGCGTTACAGGGATACCACCTGTCTTGAATACCTCCTACGATGGAGGCCAGGCAGTGAGTGATTCCATTTACAACTTTGCCAGCGGAGGTGTTTTGGCTCCAAACGATGTCATCAAAATAGATTTGTCGGTAGTGATCAATCCAAATGCTTCAGGTCTCGAGTTGCCGGGCGACCTTATTAACCAGGCCGAGGCTGCTGCCAAAGATTCTGACAACACATCGGTCCGTGATTTGTCGGATAGCGGCTCAGATCCCGACGGAAACAATGAGGGTGAATCCGGTGATACAGGAACAAAAGATGATCCCACCCCACTGCCTGCCATCGGTGTGGCCAAAGAGACAGGTAAGATCGCAGGACCTTATAGCAGCGGGCACTATGATGTTACTTTCAACCTGAATGTCAAGAATACGGGGACAGACACCCTGGACCTAACGGGATTGACCGATGACCTGGCGTACCAGTTGGGTGATGCTTTTCAGTCGGTAGTATCTGTTTCAACACCCGTCACCAATTCACTTACTACGCCTATGCCCGTCATCAACCCCGATTATGATGGTGGCGTGACCAATGACTCCTTGTTTGCATTCTCTCAAAATACAAGGCTTGCCCCGCTTGACACGATTGCCTTTGCCATGGTGATCAGAATAAATCCTGCCAAGACCGATACGGTTTTACACAACCAGGCCAAAGCATTTGGTTTAGGCCAAAGCGGTTTTTTAATCCAGGATTTTTCAGACAGCGGCATGTCACCCAGCGGTTCAAACGAAAATGCGCCCGGGGATACCGGAGGGTCGGGAGACCCTTCACCCATAGTCATATCGTCCATAGGGCTTGCCAAAACAATCACAAACGTCGATGACACCCCGTCAAGCGGGGCCATTGGAAATTATAACATCACCTTCCAGCTGAGTATCGAGAATACGGGTACTGTCAATTTAAGCAATCCAAGCCTTGTTGAAGATCTCGAATCCCAGTTGGGAGGGGCTTTTGTCAAGGTCGTTGCCGGGCCAAGCATCACCTTCAGCAATGCGGCTCAGTCACCGATGGTTAACAACGCATACAATGGCATTGCACCGAATGATTCGATCTTCAATAATACGAGCAATGGATTATTAAACCCCAGTGACAGCATGGTGATAGAGCTGACCATCGAGATCGATCCGAATAAAGGTCCTCAACCACTCGCGAATCAAGCGAGCATTCATATGACAGCCGTAGATGCTTTAAACCATCCGCTGAAAGATGAACACGGCAACGAGATCTTTGCCGTGGATCTGTCCGACTCAGGATCAGATACCCGAAGTGCTAACTCGACAGATGACGATGATATGGGTACGAAAGACGACCCCACCAGGATCGTTCTTCCACAACTGGCGTCAACCAAAGCCATACTTGACACTGAATTCATTGCTGCCGGCAGTCACCGCGCCTTGACGTTTGAAATAATGGCGGTCAATACGGGATCGGATACCGTGAAGAACCTGGTTGTCAGAGATGATGTGGCAGCCCAATTCGGTACCGTTTTTGTTTCTGCCGATGGATCGGATATAACGTTGATCAAAGAAAAAGTCCAGTTATCGGGAAGTGTGAGCAGCACCTACAATGGGATGTCGAATGATACCCTGTACTCGGGAGCCACCCTTGCTCCGAACGATTCGGTCGTCATACGATTTGTCGTCGAAGTGGATCCCGATGCTAGCGGCGGACCCGATCCTTTGCTGAACAGTGCCACAGTGGAAGGTATGGGTACCCAGAGCGGCGAGACAACGGTTGACTCCACCGATGCCGCAACACCGCAAAATCCTAGTGTGGAAGGCAGCAATCCGGATGGTCCTGGAAACAGCGGTGGCATCAATGACCCACTGAATATCAATATCCCGGTTGGGGCCATCAATGATACGGTGACTACAGCTTCCAACGTGCCGGTAGATATAGCCGTTATCGACAACGATATAGAAGGACTTACTGGCTTCGACCCTGGCAGCATAGATACCATAGCGGGAGCCGGGCCTGCAAATGGGACTGTATCGATCGATCCGTCAAGCGGCGAGATGACATATACTCCGGGTGAGTATTATGCAGGTTCCGATCAATTTGATTATGTCGTGTGTGACAGCATTTCACCCAATCCGAATTGTGATACGGCGACCGTATTCATTACAGTGAAATCTGAGCCTGTTGTGGCTGTCAACAATACTGACACTACCCTGGCCAATACACCGGTCGCCATCCATGTGCTGGATAATGATACCATCGGCCTTGTTGGCTTGAATTTTTCGACGTTGGATACCATTGCGGGACAAGGCCCTCAAAATGGTACTGTTGTCATCAATATGAATGGTACGGTCACCTATACCCCCGCCATTAATTTCACAGGCATCGACAGCTTTGCCTACGTCATTTGTGACAGCATCCAGCCAACTCCCAATTGTGACACAGCCGTGGCAACCGTCCTGATTCCACTTACACCGATTGATGCCGTAGATGATAACTTCACCTCGAGACCGTTCAATGGGCTTGACGGAGGAAGGACGGGATACATCCTTGCCAATGACAGCCTGGGTCCTGCCGCGGTGGATTCGGCGGATATCACACTGACCGCAGTCATTGCTGGCACGACTGATACCGGCCAGGTTTACCTCGATCTGTCTGACGGAACGGTCATCATCGAACCCAATACCGCGGCGGGTACGTATCACGTGGAATATAGTATCTGTGAAAACCTGAATCCTGTCAATTGCGATACGGCCCATGTAATAGTGACGGTCGACCCTGCTCCAATTGACGCCATCGATAATGACTTTACCTCGATGCCGTTCAATGGGTTGGATGGAGGCAGTACCACATCCATTCTGACAAATGACAGCCTGAATCATGCGCCACTGGATCCGGATGAGGTCACGCTGACACCGGTCTATGCCGGCACGACGGATACGAGCCAGGTTTATCTTAACCCGTCGACGGGAATTGTCGTAGTTGATCCAAATACACCTGCGGGAGATTACGATGTCAAATACAGCATCTGTGAGATTTTAAACCCGGCCAACTGCGATACGGCCACGGTAACGGTCACGGTAGAAGCTGCGCCGATCGATGCGGTGGACGACGACTTTACTTCGATACCAGTGAATGGCCTCGATGGGGGCAGAACGCCGTCGATCCTGGGCAATGACAGCTTGAATCATTTTGCGGTTGATACAAAGGATATAACCTTGACGTCCGTCTATACCGGCACGACGGATAGCAGCCAGGTATACCTGGATCCAGCCAAAGGCACCGTGGTGATCGATCCCAACACACCGGCAGGAGATTACGACGTAGTATACAGCATATGCGAAAAGTTGAACCCCACCAACTGTGATACGGCGACGGTAACGGTAACGGTAGAAGCTGCACCGATCGATGCGGTGGACGACGACTTTACTTTGATACCAGTGAATGGCCTGGATGGGGGCAGAACGCCGTCGATCCTGGGCAATGACAGCTTGAATCATTTTGCGGTTGACACGAAGGATATAACCTTGACGCCCGTCTATACCGGCACGACGGATAGCAGCCAGGTATACCTGGATCCAGCCACAGGCACCGTAGTGATCGATCCGAATACCCCTGCAGGCGATTACGACGTGGTGTACAGCATTTGTGAAAAGTTGAACCCCACCAATTGCGATACGGCGACGGTTATGGTGACTGTCGTACCTGCGGCAATTGATGCAGTCGATGACGACTACACGGCCCATGCATTCGACGGATTGGGTGGAGCGGTGACACCCTTTATACTGGCCAATGACAGCCTGAACAGCCAAGTTGTCGATTCGGCCGATATTACCTTGACGCCAGTGCTGTCCGGTACCACTGATTCGATGAAGGTATACCTCGATCCATTGTCTGGCACCGTCGTCATTGCACCGGGAACACCTTCCGGCAATTACGATGTGGTCTATAGTATTTGCGAGAAGTTGAATCCGGCAAATTGTGATACAGCTACCGTATCCCTGACTGTGGCTGTACCTATCGTCGCCTTGACCAAGAGTATCGTTTCTATCGACTATCCATCCGCAACGGGTAATCATAGCCATACCGATGTAACCTTCGAATTGATCATTCAATCCACAGGTACTGATACGCTGCATACCGTTCAATTGAAAGACGACTTCAAACATCAATTAGGTCCTGAATTTGTACAGGTCATTCAGTCCGAGACCCAAATCATCAGTCAGCAAAGTCAAATCAGTGCCGCAATCAATCCCTATTTTGACGGGGACGCCAATGATTCGTTGTTCATTGAATCACCCCTACTGGCACAGGGAGACAGTGTGGTTGTACGAATTACGGCAGCCATCGACCCGAATGCCATCGCCATGTCACGACCCTTATTAAACCAGGCCAGTGCTTCTGCCATCGGCAATATCGCCAAAACAGTAATTGGCGATCTCAGCGATGCAGCGACTCCCGGACATGCCGATCCGTCGGGTACGAACCCGGACGGTCCGGGCGATACGGGTGGCAAGGATGATCCTTTGGAAATATGGGTACCTATGCTCGGTATGACCAAGCAACTGGTCGGCATTGATAATCCTTCAGATAGCGGCCTGGAAGACCACATCGATGTGACCTATGAATTTCATGTAAAAAATACGGGCAATGACACCCTTGATCTCGTACAGATCGTCGATGACCTGGACGGCCAGATTGGTGATGCTTTTGTGTCCATAACGGGTGTCCCGGTCGTTGTAGATCAACACTCACTGGTAGCGCCGGTCATCAATACAGACTATGACGGCGCAAACAATGATTCACTCTTTGCTGCAAGAGCCGTACTTGCACCGAATGATTTCATCAAGGTCAGGGTAACGGCCGTACTCGAACCATTGGTGACCGCGTCTTCGCTTGAATTTTCAAACCAGGCGCTTGCCGTAGGACAGGGACGCCATGCGGACAGCCCGGTGGGTGATCCACATGCGGATGTTGATTTATACAATGTGTCCTCCGGCTACGTCCCATCGCTGCGGTACAATGCTGCCGATGTCAGTGATTCTGGCGACAGAACGGAATCTAGCAACCCGGATTCACCGGACGATAAGCTTAGCGAAGACGATCCGACCATTGGCCATATACCGATGGCAGGTCTCGCCAAAGATGTCGTCGATGTACGAGCATCTTCGAGCAACGAGGTGGGTAACTTTGACATCACCTACGAATTCGTCTACAGGAATACCGGTAACACGGATCTCACCAATATCCAAATCGAAGATGACCTGCGTGCACAACTGACGGATGCCTTTGTCCGCGTGGTAGATCCTGCAGAATATGATCATTTGGCTACCAATCCGCAGATCATCAGCAGCGGGGCGGATACCGATCCGCTGGTCAATACCAAATACACCGGTGAGGCACCATTTACAGGTTTGTTCATCGACAAGACAGGACTTTTGAAGCCCGACTCTCAGATTGTGGTGCACCTGGTAGTCGAGATCAACCCGAATGCCAACGTCATGGTTGATACCTTGTTCAACCAGGCGATCGCTACCGCCAACGGTGCCAATGATGACGGCTTCCCGGCCTATGATATGTCGGATTATGGCGACGATCCCGAAGGAAACAACAACGACATTGGTGGCAGGGGCACCAAAAAGGATCCTACACCTCTCAACCTTTCCGATATGAATGTCGCCAAGGCTGTAGTGGGCATAGGTGCGGCGACCAGCGGCTCCCCTGGTAATGCCAATGTGGAATTCGAATTCAGGATAAAGAACAAAGGCAACGAGGATGTAACACAAATCGGTCTGACCGATGACCTTGCCGCACAGCTGGGTGACGCCTTTGTCCAGCTGCCTTCTTCCACTGATATCGGCGTGCATAATCCACGCATTGTGGCGAGTTCGGCTCATGTGACGCCGACGCTCAACGCCTCCTATGACGGTACATTCTCCAACGACCAGATCTTCAACGAAGACGGTGTCCTCCGTCCCAACGATACATTGGTCGTGCGGCTGGTCGTCGAGGTAGACCCCAATGCCTTAGATGAGAACCGGGACGGTGTGCCCGATGCCCTGTTCAACCAGGCCCGCATCACGGGACGCGATCCGCGCGGCGGCATCGTATCGGACCTGTCCGACAGCGGTATAGACCCGGAATCCAACAACCCGGATGCACCGAACGACTCGGGCATGATGGATGACCCCACACCGGTCGAAATACCCGTGATCAACGTGGCCAAGACCGTGACGAGCTACGACCCGCCCGCCAGTGGCACACCGGGCAATCTGGACGTCACCTTCGAGCTGAACATCAGCAATACGGGCAACGTGACCATGGTCAACCTTCAGCTTGCCGACACGATGGACCTGGCCGAACACTTCGGTCTGGCCTACGTAGGATTAAGTGACGGATCCTCTGTGCGTATCACAGCATCGACTTCCACCACCGATCCCGGAATCAATGCCGGATTTGATGGCTTTGCCACAGGTGATGCAAACATCTTCGACGGCGTCTCCGGCGAACTCAAACCTGGCGAACACATAATTATTGAAATCAAAGTAGAGATCGACCCGGCGGCGGTAGATGATTCCACGGAATTGTACAACCAGGCCACATCCTACGGACTGGGCATTTCGCAATATCCCAAACAGAATGGCCCCGGAGGCCTGCCTGCTACACGGGAGATTGGAGTCTATTCCGATGGCTCCGACAGCGGTATGGATCCCGAGTCCGACAATGACGATGACAGTCAAGATACCCCGACATTGATCATACCGTGCATTTATGATCCCAGCGTAGCATGTGTGGGAGAGGTAAACCTTTCTCTTGATGCCAATTGCGTGTCTCAGGTGACTCCAAGTTTGGTAAATGCCGGCATTCCAAAAGTGTGCGAGACATTGTACATTCTCCATCTTTTCGATGAGTATGGCGAGCCTTTGGGCAGCAATAAGATCCATCCGGGTATGGCCGGTACCACGATCAAATACCAGTTGCGGTTCTTTGATTCCGACATCGTATGCTGGGGCTATATCCACCTCGAAGACAAGACGCCACCCGTTCTTCACTGTGTGGATGATACGGTAAGTTGTATTGATCTTATCCACTTCACAGGTCCGGAGGTGATCGGCGAATGCAAGCCCGTGGAATTCATAGAAATCGATGAGGGCTTTGAAGAGATATGTGGTGATCCGTTGGTGAAGAAGGTATTTACGCGCACCTACATCGCCATAGATCAAGCGGGCAACCGCTCCGAGCCCTGCACACAGCGCATCTACCTCGAAAGGGTGGACTTCGCTTCGAAGGTCATGAGCGGCATGGTTAAAATACCCGGCGATGTCACGCTCGACTGCGGCACCCCGGGACTGTACGATGAAGATGGTCATGTCTCCGTCCTCCTTAGCGGTGTACCGACATGGCACGG
The DNA here is from genome assembly GCA_041628815.1 of Saprospiraceae bacterium. Taxonomy (GTDB): domain Bacteria; phylum Bacteroidota; class Bacteroidia; order Chitinophagales; family Saprospiraceae; genus JBFKOL01. The sequence continues at coordinate 20,339 of JBFKOL010000032.1, forward strand.
TGTTTCGCTGCTCGACCAGTCCTCCTGGGACATCTGCAAGATCGGCGTCACCTACGACGACCTGTTGCTGATCGACACGGACTGCGAGAAAAAATACGTACGCACCTGGAAATTGTACGAATGGGTCTGCGGCGAAGAGCCCGATCCCGTGACCGCCACCCAGTTTATCCGCATCACCGACGACGAGGCGCCACGCATCGATATAGGCCACGACAAGCTTGTCTTCAGCATTGACCGCTACGGCTGTGAAGCCTTTGTATCGCTGCCCGAGGCCTTGCTCGACGACAACTGCCAGAAAACCGAGGACATCAAGGTGTCTGTCATCCATCCGGGCGGCAACATCGACGGCAACGGCGGAGCGGCACTGTTTGGGCTGGGTGTTTCCGAGGTGGTATATGTCGCCGAGGACGACTGTCACAACCAGTCGCGCGACACCCTGTACATCGAGGTGATCGACGAAGGTCCACCGGTGGCCATCTGCCTCGAATACACCGTGGTCTCGATCGACGATACGATCGTCCGCGTACCTGCCGTAGACTTTGACCTTGGCAGCTACGATGCCTGTGGTCCCGTGAAGCTGGAAGTAAGACGCATGGATGCAACCTGCAACGACGATGATGCCGCATTCGGCGATTATGTGCACTTCTGCTGTGCCGATGCAGGAAAACAGGTACAGGTTGTGCTGAGGGTCACCGACCACGACGGCAACCGGAACGAATGCATGGTAGCTGTAGACGTACAGGACAAGAGTCCGGCGAGAGTCCTGTGTCTCCCGGATATAACGGTACGGTGCGGCTTTAACTTCGGACCGCCTTCGACATTCGGATGGATTCGCCCCGAGCACGAACAGCAATCCATCGACATCCACGAAGACTTCCTGGTCAGCGCGACGGGCGACCTGCGCGACGGCGTCTACTTCGACGACTGTGGCGCCACGGTCCGCGAACTCGAGCCCGAAGACCTCAGGGATCAATGTGGCCGGGGACTGTACATCCGCACGCTCGTGGTGACCGATGCTGCCGGAATAGCGACGACCTGCCGCCAGGAGATCCGTTTTGTAGCCGACGAAGAACTCGATCCGCTGGTATGGACTTTCTTCCCGGCCGATGCCAATGTGGAGGGCTGCGGCGATACCGAAATGCTGCACCCCGACTTCCTGGGTAAGCCTGCGGTCAGCGAGCGCACCTGCGCACAGGTCGGTATGACCTATGAAGACACTTATTACGAAAAAGAACCGACGAGCCCGCACTGCCTGCTGGTCGAGCGCACCTGGTCGGTCATCGACTGGTGCTACAGCGGTGGAAGGATCGTGCTGCAGGACATCCAGTATCTCAAGGTGAACGATACCGCGCCGCCGGTCATCGCGGGCGAATGTGATATGTTGCGCTTCAATGCCGGCGAGGAATGCGAACCCGTGCTGGTGCGGATTGAGAATGCGGCCGAAGACTGCATCGACGAAGACCGCTTGCGAT
>JBFKOL010000033.1:0-21789 GCA_041628815.1 Saprospiraceae bacterium
ACTGGTCTCGTACTGGAAGGGGTAAATCTCGGATCCAGGTCTTCTTCGGCTGTCGAAGAGGTCCGGCCGCTTATGATCATTGGTGATGGAGTTTCTTCTTATGACGCCGGTGAACTTTGGCATCATTTCGATCACGTACTGGGCTTGACGGTTCCCATGGTGGATGTGCGTGACTTTGGCAGGGTAAGACTTTCAGACTACAATTTACTCATTATGCCTCACGGTTCGTATGGCCCAATGAACAATCGAACCGAAGCTCTTAAAGAATGGGCGCAGGCCGGTGGCAACATCGTCGCAATAAGAGGTGCCATAAGATGGCTCAAAAATCGGGAAATCATCAATCTTGATGTGGTAACAGAAGAAAGCGATGCCGGCAAAGTCCGAGAAAGTTCCTTCGCACAGGCTCAAGAAGAACGCGGCGCCCTTGTCACCGGGGGAATGATCGCCCAGATCCGTATCGATGTAACGCATCCCCTTTTCTATGGATACAATCGCGATCATCTCGCTGTATTCCATCGCGGCAACGATTATTACAAACCGGTAAGCGACATATACAGCACACCGGCCAGGTACACAGATAAACCAGTACTTAGCGGTTACCTGCATAAGAAAAATGAAGGAATGATGAAAGGATCAGCTGCCGTTTTCACTTCGCGTGTTGGCCGCGGAAAGGTGATAGGCCTTGCCGACAACCCCGTATTCAGGGGCTATTGGTGGGGTTCAGCGAAGTTGTTGGCAAATGCGATCTTTTTTGGTGCTGCGATGTAGGAGTTGTCAGTTGTCAATAACATAGAAAACTACTTAAACGAATTAAATGAATTCCTTGAAACCTTACCTTATCCACAATGTCTATTTCTGGCTCAAACCAAATACAGCCAAAGAGGACAAGCTGTTCTTCGAAAAAGGACTCGAAAAACTCGGGCAATGCCCACAGATCAGGCAATTTTATTGGGGAAAACCAGCAGGGACGGAGCAAAGGGATGTCGTCGTTTCCAGCTATGACTATTCCATCAGCGTACATTTTGACAGTCTTGAGCTGCAAGCCGACTACCAGGACGAGCCGATGCACCATGCTTTTATAAAGAACCATCAGCATATCTGGGACAAGGTTGTGGTGTACGACACTGAAGTCCGCTAAGAGTTGTCATAAGTATTAATAATGTGCAATCTGTTCGGGTGATCTGCATAATCCGTCGAAATACTTGCCCGCATTGTGGTTGAACGCCTAAATTCACGATACAATCCTATCCATCATGAGAGTATCCTGTTTCCTGATTCTGTACTTAATCGCTTTTTCCATTTCCCCCGGAGTCACCCAATCGAATGATTCACCGCTCAATTTCGTGGCACTGGAAGACTCTATTAAACACATTTTGAACGAGACCAAAGCACCCGGTGCACAGGTGGCCTTGTTTACTTCCGACTCCATGGTATGGAATAAAAATTTTGGCTTGCGAGATGTTGCTGATAGCTTGTCCGTTGAGTATTCGACCTTCTTCAGGATCGGTTCTATTACCAAGACCTTTGTTTCCACAGCGATACTACAACTGGTCGTACAGGGCAAATTGAATCTCAAAGACAAAGTGTCCGATTACCTCGACGACGTCCAATACAAGAATCGATACCATGAGGAATCGCCCATTCTTATCGAGCACCTTCTCGAACATACCGCCGGATTTGATGATATGCACATGAAGGAATATGCGGCCAGGGCGGAGGGTTGGACATTAAAACAGGGCATGGATTATCATCCTGATAACCGCTATGCGCGATGGAGGCCCGGCACACACATGTCGTATTGCAACTCAGGGCCACCCATGGCTGCCTACATAGTTGAGAAAATTACCGGTCAGCATTTTGACGACTATGTAAGAGATCATATTTTCCTTCCTCTCGGAATGAACCACAGCAGCCTTTTGCACACTGAAAAAGTGATCCAACTCCTTTCCAAAGGTTATGACGCAGAGGGATCAAAAGAAGAAGCCTATTGGCACATTTCACAACGTCCTGCAGGAAGTATCAATTCGAACGCCACAGAAATGTCAAAGTTTATTCGCATGTTAATGAACAGGGGATCCCTGGACTCCATTCATATCCTCTCACCGGCATCAGTGGAACGAATGGAGCGATGTGAAACTACCTTGTCAGGGAAGACCGGAGAACATCAAGGCTATGGTCTGCACAATTATACGACCAACTATAAAGGCATGATCTATCACGGTCACAATGGCGGCATGATGGGGTTCCTGGCACAGGCGAGTTATCACCCGGAGTCGGATTATGGTTTCGTAATCCTAGTAAATGCCACCAACAATGCCATCAACAGGATTGCTCGTCAAATCTTTCAGTTTATCTATAATACCATAGGCGCAATCTATGATAATGACGAAGTAGCACTTTCGAGGGAAGAAGAGGATCTGATTTTGGGTTATTACCGGTCTGCTACCTCCAGGAACCAAATGCTTCGGTTTCCGGAGGCAATTGCCGGGATAACAAAAGTTGGCAAAGACGCCGAAGGCTACTTTGTCAGAGATCAAATCGGCGGACAAAAAAGCAGGGCGAAAGCCACATCATCCAACACGCTATTGATTGAAAACGACAATGGTTTGAGGACACCGATGGTATTTGCAAAAGATGGAACATCCATTTTTGCTCAACAGGTCAATTGGATGACCAATCTCAAAAAGTCCAGTTGGTTAGGGTCATTTTCTCCACTCATTCTTACTGCGTTGGCCCTTTTAACCGGTTTGCTGATGGCCTTATATGCACTTATATGGTTACCACTCCGGGGATTGAAGGTATGGAACCGGGGCCGGAAGCCCATGCGATGGTCTGCCCTTCTGGCTACTCTTTCCCTCTTCACCTTCGGCCTCTTCTTCACACTTGCCAATAGCGGCAACATTCTTGAAAATCTCGGCAATCCATCACTGTATGCTGTAGGTATCTTCGTTTCGAGCCTGCTTCTACCCATTTTCATGCTTTCGTTTATTTGGTATCGAATCAAGCTAAGAGTGGAGGATGAATCCCGCTTTTTCCGTGTCTATACAGCGCTTACTGCCCTGTTCTTTCTGATCGCTTGCTATGGTTTATTCTACTTTGATATGATTGGTCTAAGGACATGGGCCTATTGAGTTGTGAGTTCGAGTTGTGAGTTGTGAGTTGTGAGTTGTGAGTTGTGAAGAAAAACTACTTAGACGAATTAAACGAATCAACTCATCCAGTTTGTCCAGGCCTCCGGATTCCATTTGGTGGTGCGTTTCTTGAGCTTTGTCCAAAATTGGATAGAACTCTTTCCCGTGATGTCGTTGACGCCAAAGCGAGATTCATTCCACCCACCAAAGGAGAACGGTTCTCTAGGTACAGGGACTCCTATGTTGACACCTACCATTCCGGCACTTACGCGTTCCATGACATAGTCGGCCATACTGCCGTTCTGAGTAAAGACCGAAGAGGCATTACCGTAGTTGGAACTGTTCTCGATGCGAATGGCTTCGTCGAGATTGTCGGTTCGGATGATTGATAGAACCGGTCCAAATACTTCTTCTTTTGCAATCTTCATATCTGGGCGAACATGGTCTATGACGGTGGTTCCAACATAAAACCCACCTTCCTTTCCTTTCACGGTGGCATTCCTGCCATCGACCAGCACGACTGCTCCCTGTTGTTCTGCTTCTTCTATATAAGACTCGATCCGTTCTTTGGCTTCTTGGCTGATCACGGAGCCCAAGTTGTGACCGACTTGTATTTTTCGTGCCTCTTCGCAGATTTTAGTGATGATATGTTCCGTTTTGCCGACGGCTACCATCGCCGATGCAGCCATACAGCGCTGCCCCGCACAACCGGACATGGAAGCCGCGATATTAGCGGCGGTCATATCCACCTGGGCATCAGGTAAGACGATGAGGTGATTTTTGGCACCACCCAATGCCACACATCTTTTCAGATTGCCTGTGGCTCTTTTGTATACTATTTTTGCCACTCTCGTAGAACCTACAAACGAGAGGGCATCAATACCGGGATGATCGCATAGGGCCTCAACGATTTCTCGATCTCCGTTTACCACGTTAAGCACACCGTCGGGAAGACCGGCTTTCTGGAGCAATTCGGCTATTTTACCCGCACTGATTGGAGTCTGTTCTGAAGGTTTCAGTATCATGCAGTTACCTAAAGCCAAAGCATTGGGAATGGTCCACAGCGGTACCATGTGCGGGAAATTAAATGGAGTTATGGAAACAACGACTCCTACGGGAACATGGGTCGTCCGGCATTCTACGCCTTGGCTGACTTCCTGTATCTCATCGTTGACCATTTGCGGTAGTGAACAGGCGAATTCTGTCAGTTCGATGCCCTTGAGCACTTCGGCCCGGGCTTCCTCCATGGTTTTCCCATTTTCAAGATGTACCCAATGACTAAGGTCATCGATGTGCTCAAGGAGCAAGTTGCGAAACCGGAAAAAAACCTGTACGCGCTCTTTGAGGGTAAATGAAGCCCAATGCGGCAAAGCTTCGCGAGCAGCAGCCACTGCTTTGTGGAGATCCTCCTTGTCAGAAAGTACGACCTGACCGATTTGACGGCCGTCCGATGGACTGATCACGTCGAGCAGACGGTTTTGTCCGTTGCTGTATTGACCACCAATGAAATTACAGGTAAGCCTCGTAGCAGTGTGCGTTGGCATAGTTTACATTTTGCTTCCATTAAATGTACGACGAAAGAAACAAATATGGCCCTATCAGAACCGGTCCATGGTGCTTCTCACTTCCTTGCCTGTCAAATTCAGACGGATAAGGTTGCCATAGTCTGATTCGTCAAAGTTGTCGAAAACATCCTTTTTCAAAAGTGCGTTGGCAAGCGCTGGTGTCGAATTGGAGTGACCTACGACGAGAAAGTTGGCGCCTTTGTGACTATTTATGAAATTGAGCAAGATACCGAAGTCGCCCGGATCGTAAGACATGATTTCTTTATTCAATGCCCCGGCAATCGGTAAAGCTGTTTGCTTTGTACGCTTATAATCGGATGAAAAAATATAGTCTATATCTTCATCCTTCAAAAGCCTTGAAAGCTTTTCAGCCCTTTGCTGCCCTTCCCTGGTCAAGGGAGGGTCATCCGTACCGTCATCTGCTTTTTCAGCATGCCGGACCAGGTAGATGACGCTTTCGGTGGGATCAGATGATTTACATCCATCAAGTGCCAAGAGAGCGCCCAATGAGACAATGATCAAGGTGCATAAAGATCTCATCACTAGTAGATTATTGATCGAAAAGATCCGAGCTAAGATAGCGGTCTCCTCTATCGCATACAATAAAGACGATTAATCCGCTGGAGATCATGTCGGCCACTTTCAAAGCAGCGGCAAGCGCCCCTCCACTGCTCATCCCAGCCAATATTCCCTCCTCTCTGGCCAAACGGCGTGCCATTTCACGAGCTTCAGCTTCGCTGACGTCAATGATTTCATCTACTCTTTCAGCTTCGAATATTTTAGGCAAAAACGCAGGAGACCATCTCCTGATACCCGGAATTCTCGAACCATCGGTCGGCTGTGTACCCACTATGCGAACAGCATCGTTTTGTTCTTTAAGATAACGCGAAACACCCATGATGGTACCGGTAGTGCCCATGGCTGAGACAAAATGGGTCACTTCGCCTCTTGTATCCCTCCAAATTTCCGGTCCAGTTGTCCTGTAATGCATTCCATAATTGTCCGGATTGGCAAATTGGTTAAGCATAAAGTACCCCTCTTTCTCTGCCATTTCCTCAGCCAGTTCACGAGAATATTCAATGGTTCTTTCTCCCGGTGTGAGGATCACTTTTGCTCCATAGGCCTGCATGGCAAGTATTCTTTCCCTGGTAGAGTTATCGGGCATGATCAAAGTCATGTTCAGGCCCTTCAATTGAGCAATCATAGCAAGAGCAATACCTGTGTTGCCACTGGTCGCTTCAACCAGATTATCCCCGGGTTTGATAGTTCCTCTTTCGAGTGCACCCTGGATCATCCCCAAAGCTGCGCGGTCTTTGACACTACCTCCTGGATTGTCACCTTCCAGTTTGCCGTACAGCGAAACACCTTTCTTATGAAAGATATGCTCTATTCGTACCAGTGGTGTATTACCGACAAGGTCTGTGAGTCTGTACATGGTCGTTGCTTCTCAATGTTTCCGCCAGTCTAATATTTACTTGGCAAATTCGCGAAAAACGACAGTGTCTGAATCCCTGTCTTTGCCCGTATTCATCTTGGCTTCGTAATAAATCTTAGAATAGGGTTCTACACTATGGGTTAGCCATACATTCCCTCCTATTACGCTGTGGTGCCCAATAATCGTTTCACCGCCCAAAATGGTTGCACCCGCATAGATTACGCAATGATTTTCTATAGTCGGATGTCTTTTTATATCCGCATCCGATTTTTTCACGCTCAGGGCACCTAGGGTGACTCCCTGATATATTTTAACGTGATCATGAATTTCAGCCGTTTCACCTATCACGACACCGGTACCGTGGTCAATGCAGAACGACTGACCAATGGTCGCACCAGGATGGATATCAATACCGGTCCTGCTATGCGCATGTTCTGTAATAATTCTCGGCAAGTCTTCTACCCCCAGTTTAGACAGCGCGTTGGCCACCCTGTATGCCGCAATCGCATAGAATCCGGGATAGGACCTGATCACTTCCCTGCGACTGGTACAAGCAGGGTCACCTTCGTAGATCGCCATGATGTCCTTATTCAAAGCGTCATAGATCCGCGGAATCTGTTCGAAAAAGTCATCACAAATCTTTGAAGTTCCCAAAATGGCATTCATGGGATTCCTGCTGAGAAGGCTTTCAAACTCTTTCTTGAGTTCGTCAAACTCTTCCCTTATCTGCTCATGACTGTTAAAATTTTTTGTCGAAAAATCCAGGTATAAGGCCCCGAGTGTTTTTCTAAAGAAGTGCGCTACTTCATCCGGTGATGGGCACGTTTGACAAATTTGGTGTTCTGCAAATATGCGATCTATGAATTCCTTTTTCATACGTGTTAAATGCGTGAATCAGGGAATGGTTCTAAAGTTACGCTTATTCTCATGCAATGTCGATGCCAACTTGCAAAGGAGAGAAGTTAGTTTAATAAGTTTATGAAATTTTATTGGCCTGCCCTGTACTCGAAGCGTTAGCGTAGTAGTTCAGTATTTATTTTGTTACCGACAACTGGCAACCAGTAGCCAAAACCCAGTCTACTCTACTCTCCCCTCCCATACTTGCGCATTATTCGAAGCACTTCATTCTTATCGATGGCTTCCACGATGGTTCCTCCCCTGCCCTTCATGGTTTCGGCAGCAAACAATGCGTTTAATATCGCCTCTTCGGTGGCTTCGATCGTCGCCTGGAACAGGGGCGATACAGCTTCACTGCGCAATACCATCTTTAGTTCTTCGCGCTGGACAGAATCATTTGATGTTCTTTGTGCAAGATGGGTAGTAAAAGCGATTACAAAATCACCGCTCCCATTAGAGGACATCCCACCGGTTTTGGCCAAACCAAGCATGGCTCTCCGTGCAAGTCTCTGGAGGCTTCTGGCATCAAGGGGTGCGTCGGTCGCTACCACAATCATGCAAGACCCATCGGGATTGTCGATGGCATTTTTAAAAGGATACCTACCCAATTCTTTTCCTAATGGCACCCCGGCTATTTCGAGCACGCCGCCAAAATTTGCCTGTACAAGAACACCAATTTTGTAACCACCTAATGAAGAAGGGAGGACTCGAGATGAAGATCCAATTCCTCCCTTGTAGCCAAAACAAATCGTGCCAGTACCAGCACCCACATTGCCCTGTACGACCGGCCCGCCACTGGCCACGTCAATCGCTTGTTGAATATGTTCCGGCCGAACATGAAGCCCTCGAATATCGTTTAATCGGCCATCGTTCGTTTCGCCAACCAATGCATTAACAGAACGCACATTTTCATTCCCAGTTTGCGTCAGCGTATATTTTATCAATCCTTCCATTGTCGCCGCCACGGATAAAGTATTGGTTAACGCAATGGGTGTTTCAATGGTACCGAGTTCTTCGACCTGTGTGCTTCCAGCCAATTTCCCAAAAGCATTTCCAATATGTACTGCTCCAGATACTTTATCCTGGAAAATATTACCGCTATGCGGGAGGATTACAGTAACACCAGTCCTGATGCTGTCGCCGTCTATCAGGGTCACATGACCAACGGTAACATTGTCTACATCGGTAATCGCATTGTTGGTACCTCTTTCAAAGATTCCGATGGGAAGTCGGTTTAATAAAACATCTGTTTGCTGAGCTGTAAGTGCATGAATTAGTACAAAGTGCACCAACAAAACATACAGTGCCGTCTTACAAATCATTGTGATCATAACTAAAGGTATATTGACCGTTTAAAATAATATCAATTTAATGAGGATCAATAATCCCGTAGTGAGATCATTAAATTGAGGAAGTTTAACGAAGTGAAGAGATTTCGAGAATTAGATGATTCATGTAAAAACGAACTTTCGAGGTTTCAATACCTAAAACCGTATCTTTCACAGTATAACAACATGCTCATGAAGACTTTGGATTCGATAAAAAGACATAAGCAGGACAATCTCGATTTTACACTTTTCTCCTGGTCAGCCCAAGGTGGACTTGACCCGATCCACGCTGATCGTGCAAAAGGTGTATATATCTTCGATGATAACGGAAAAAAATATATTGATTTTTCGTCACAACTTATGAATGTCAACATAGGCCATGGGCGCTCGGAAATCACAAAAGCGGTGGTTGAGCAGATGAACCGTTTAAGCTATGTGGCACCCAGCTTTTCAACGGATGTACGAGGTGCACTGGGCAGGAAAATTGCAGAGATCACTCCAGGGGGGCTGACACATACTTTTTTTACCCTGGGCGGAGCAGAAGCTATCGACAATGCCATAAAATTGGCGCGACATGTAACTGGAAGACACAAGATATTGACACAGTACCGGGCCTACCATGGGGCCACACTTGGAGCCATAAGTGCTGGCGGTGATCCCCGCAAACTGGAAGTGGACAGCCAGCAATTGCCCAATATCGTAAGGGTTCAAAACCCCTATGCCTACCGATGCCCCTGGTACTCTAAAAGCGCTGAAGAATGTGGTAAAAGAGCCATTGCCAACCTCGAAAAGATACTCAAGTACGAAGGGCCAGAAAATTTTGCGGCCATCCTTATGGAAGGTGAATCCGGATCTTCGGGCTGTATCAAATATCCCCCGTATTATTTGCGAGAGGTGCGGAGAATATGCGATCAATACGGCATCTTATTCATCGTTGACGAAGTCATGAGTGGATTTGGCCGTACCGGAAAATGGTTTGGCGTAGATCACCATGAAGTTTCACCAGACATATTATGTATGGCAAAGGGACTCACTTCAGGCTACATCCCGTTGGGCGGTATTGTAGTCACCGATGACATAGCACAACGGTATGACGATCGGTTCCTTCCGCTGGGCTTGACCTACTCGGCTCACCCGGTCGCCTGCGCGGCAGCATTGAAAGTCATCGAGATCTATGAGGATGAAGAGCTTGTTCAAAGAGCGGAGAGAATGGGGCAATACATAGACTACAAGATGACCGAAATGATGTCAAAACATCCTTCCATTGGGGACTGGCGCAACACGGGTCTGCTGGGATGCATCGAGCTGGTGAAAAACAGGGAATCAAGAGAACCGATGGCACCCTTCAATGCCAATTCCTCAGAGCTTGGCGTCATGAAAGATGTAGCGGGAAAAATCCGCAGCCTGGGAATGTTTACGTTCGTAAAATGGAACTTTATTTTTGTGGCACCCCCACTGATTATCGAAGAAAGCCAGATCGACGAAGGACTGGACATCATCTCCCAAGCCGTCGCGCTGGCTGATGTGCACGTGACATGATCACTTAGCCTCGTGGAAAGACGGGACTGGTTTCGTCTGGAGGCAGCGCCCATATGATCTTGAGAATGTGGCAACTTAGAGGATTCTGTCTTTAATCAATTGTGACTCATACAAAATCGATAGTCGATTTGCAAGTAGGAATTTTTTCAATTCTATGTATTTCATCCTGGCCTGTATCAACTGGTTCTCCCGGGAGTTGAGAAGAAAAACACTGCTTTCTCCTATATTAAATTTTTCATTCTCCGCTTCAAGAAGATTTTCATAGTCGGATACTGCATCCATAATTTGTTCAAGCTGCGTTTCCAAGCTTTCATCCTGTTCCAGCGTATTAATGATGGATATTCTGAGTCCCTGACGCACCATGGACCGCGATATTTGATTTTCTGAAATGGCAATATCAGTCAATTCGATATCTGCCTTTGTCTTGCGCATGAAAACGGGTACGTAGGCCCGAACGCCCAGCTTATAATCGTCAATGTCGTATCCCTGGAAAAGTCCGCCGGCATCTGTCCTGAACAGCGGATTGAATATCAGATCGACCGTAGGCTTCAATCCTTCCTGCAACAATCGCCTTTCCAAAATAAGACGGTCATTTTCGACATCGATGCTCCGCAGATCGGGATGATTTGCAATTACGTTTTCGGCACTAAGACTCAACTCGTCCAACACTTCATCCCAATTGGTAATATCGAGATCCCCGGGTGTGCTGGAGGTATCCAATACCAGGGGTGTCATTCCATCCAACCATAAATAATTCTGCATTTGTGCTCCAGCACGCCGAAAATCCATGACTGCCTGTTCAAACTGTTGGTACCGGATTCGTACTTGTATCACAGCTTCCAATGTATCAATGGCGGGACTGTCTCCACCTTGAAAACTTCCCTGAACGAGATTCAATCTCTGTTGGGCAAGCGAAACTGCTGCCTCATATATTTTAAGCCGTTCATGAGCAATCAACCATTCAAGGAATGCTTTACTTGCATTGAACAACAATTTGTTTTCGATCTGTAGCCTTTTTATATCGTTGGATTCTCTGATCAAAGTCGTTTCCTTCAATAACTTTCGTCTCTCATCGAACATCAGACCACTTCCAAGAGGAACTACTATACCGGCTGAAAGCAGACCATTATCAGGCAATGTCTCGCTATCGTCCAGGAATTCACCCGTATTCACTTCATAACCCGCCTTGAAATCAAGACCAAAAAGTGTAGGAATGGTCAGCCCCGCATTGAACCGGTTGTAGTAACTTTTATCGTCAAATGATTTGCGTTCCAGTCCTGCTCCGAATGATGGGTCCAGACCTCCTCGCGCCTTCTTCTCATAACTCGCAGATTTATCATCCAGTAACCGGGTCTGAAACATAACGGGATGGTGATCCCGAACAGAACGGATGAAATCATCGAATGAAAGAACACCCGGATTTTGGGCAATAGCCGAAATGGCATACAGCATTAAAGCTATGGAAACAACCCTTCTCATCTTATTAAGGCTTGAGCGACGATGTCTTCGTAAGTTTTACCATGTTTTTCTGGCCAGCCATCGGGATCTACCCGAACGAATACAATTTTATCAATAGCTATAATGTTCTGTTTGGAGAACAGATTTCTGACTAGACAACGAAATGTAATCGAAGTAGTCCCTACATCGAGAAATTCCAGTCCTATCTCGATGACATCACCTTGTTTCGCTGAATGAATAAAATCAATATCTGACATGTATTTGGTGACAACCCTGCCAGTGCCTAGTTTGGTCATGGCATAGATACCCGCTTCTTCATCGATCCATCTCAACAACGCACCACCAAAGAGCGTATCATTGGAATTGAGGTCTTCGGGCTTTATGAGTTTCCTGGTGAAATACTTCATTTTATTTTCCGCATGGGTGGTTTTAATTTCGCTTCCTCGGCAGGTGATTCCACATAAAAATCGGGGGGAAAGCCGTTCAACTGGCGCCAGAGTTCGTAATAAACCTTGACATCTTTTAATAAAATAAGTGCATTGGCACCTCCTCCTACACGCACCTCCCTTGGCCAGGTCATTTCATCAGGATTTTCAACTACAAGAATCCTGTAACGGCCATTGTCACTGATGAAATTATCTATGGCAAATATGGTTCCGTCAAAAGTCCCGTAAGAGTTGTTTGGCCACCCGCTGAAGATGATTGCCGGCCAACCATCGAACATGAGCCTGACTTGCTGGCCTCTTCTCAACAATGGCATGTCGCGAGGAGGAACATAAATTTCCACGGCCATGCGAAAATCAGCCGGAATGATTGTGACGATGTCTTCACCTGCTTTTATAAATTCTCCAATACCCGTCTGGACTGCTTTGGTAATGTAACCTTGTATCGGTGAGCGAACGAAGTAAGCGTCCGACCGCACCTTGTATTGGTTGTACATGGACTGCAACTTATTTGCATCTCCTTCAGCAGTATATTGCGACGACAGGGAAGACATCCTTTCTGCCTGAATTTTGGACAATTTCTCATCAAAATCGTTGATAATGAATTCCCTGTTTGTGATTAAGTTTCGAATTTTAGTCTTCGAAGCAGCCATCTTATTTTCGAGTTCGACCACTTTCGCCCTCGCATTTTCGAAGGAGCCTTTTTTCAATTCTAATTCAGTCAGCGACTTGATTCCTTTTGCATAAAGTTGGGACGTCCGGTCCCACTGCTTGCGCGCGTTGTCCTCGTTCACGATGGCAGCCTCCAATCCAATACTGTCCGATGCCAACTCAAATTTCACCTGGTCAATTTCCAATTCATTTTGTTCCAGCTTAACCTCTTTGTTCTCAAGTGTAGCGCGATACTGTTCAGTCAATCGACCTGCCTTTTCTCCATATGCTTCTGCAGCCCGGTTTTTTGCATTGACCTGGTTTTGAGTGCGGGTAAGTAATTCAGGATCGAAATAGTCCTCTTGAGCCTCGGTAATCCGCAAAATGGTATCCCCTTCCATGACGAGGTCACCTTCCTGGACAAACCACTCTTCGATCCTGCCTCCGATAAGCGATTGTATGGCCTGAGGTCGTTCATTGGGGTTCAATGTCGTTACATAACCAGACGTCCTGATATGCTGGGTCCAAGGTAGGAACATCGCTCCTACCGCGATTAGGAAAGTTAATACCACAATCCTAAGTAGAAAGGTGGAAACCGATCTATTTTCCAGTTTTCCAAATATGGAATATCTGGACTTTTCTATAAAAGGCTCTATGGAATAATCGCTGATATTAAGCATCGCTTTTAACTTTTAAGGTAGTTTTGGCCACTTTCCCAGCGTCCAGTGTGATGCTGTTCTTAATGTACTTTTTCCAGACCGGATCAATCGAGCTTATGACCATCTTCCAAGTCTGATCCGATGAAGTCATAGAACGTACAATTTGTTCTTTTTCATTAGCCGGAACATGATCCATTGGGTCTTCGAGTACTAGCAACTTTGGATTACCGACAATGGCCCGGGCCAGGATGATCCGGTCTTGTATATTTCTTGGAATCTTTCGTCCTTCAGGATCCAATTCCGTATTGAGTCCCAATGGTTCAGCGGCAACGAATGCGTCGAGCCGGACACTCTGTAAGGCTTTATTTACATCATTCAGCGAAATCTCCTTTCGTCCCATCCTGATGTTCTCTAGTATGGTGTCCTGGAAAATATCGTTCTCGCGCAAAACATAGCCAATGTGTTCGCGTAAAAGATCACTGCGTAACGATTTCAGTGGAAAACCATTCACCTGAATGGTGCCTTCAGAGGGTTCAATGACACCGGCCAGGAGATGAAGAAGTGTAGATTTTCCGCTTCCTCCTGGTCCATCGATAACGACTGATTGATTTCCAGGTATGAGGAGCGAAAGACCGTCCACCGTATTTTTATGAGAACCAGGATACGAGTAGGTCACATTCTGCAAGGATAATGCTATACCACTATCGGCATTTTCTATGGGTAATCCATTAGTCTCGTCAAGTGGCAGATCAGAGACATATCCGATTTTTTCAAGAGCGGTCAATACATCATAAATAGAATCCATCGACTGGATAAGCTTTTCAACCGATGCTATGATAAGGATGATGATGATCTCGGCGGCCACAAACTGCCCAATATTCATCTCCTGGTTGAATACCAGGATGCTGCCTGTAATTAGCAGACCTGCAGCAATGATTACTTTGAACGCCACGAGATATGTGAACTGGTTCAACAGAACCTTAAAATGACTTTCCCGTGCAGTGAGATATTCATCGACATGACGATTGGTCCGGTCCAGATTCAAACTGGACCCATTCATCAGCTTGAACGATATTTTGGTTCGCGCAATCTCCTCAAGCCAAAAGGCGATCTTGTATTTAGATGTGCTTTCATTCAAGCTGGTTTTAAGCCCTTTTGGACCAGTATACGCAATGATGAGGTATACAAGGCCAATGAGAAAAAAGCTGAACAGAATAAAAAAGGAATGATACAAACTCAATAGTATCAACCCCACGAGTATTTGAAAAAGAGCCAGAGAAAAGTCGATGAGAATCTTTGGAAGCCCTTTCTGGATGGTCATGGTATCAAAAAAGCGGTTGGTCAACTCGGGACCGTAATAATCGTGGAAAGCATCGTGCTTGATCATAGGAATCCGGTAGGCAAATTC
Organism: Saprospiraceae bacterium; assembly: GCA_041628815.1. Taxonomy (GTDB): domain Bacteria; phylum Bacteroidota; class Bacteroidia; order Chitinophagales; family Saprospiraceae; genus JBFKOL01. The sequence continues at coordinate 14,515 of JBFKOL010000033.1, forward strand.
GAATGAAGCCCGGCTAAAAATCTTTTGAGCAATGTTTTCCACGATGCGCAATTGTAAAAGCTGAAACGCACCCGTTAGTGCGATTCCGCCTATAACAAATGCCACCAGTACCATCCAGGAAGTTGTTATTCGTCCTCCTTGAATGAGGTTAATGATCGCTTGTATCCCAAGTGGTAGAGAGAGATTTACCAATCCATTGAAAAGCGCATAGACATAGACCTGGGTAATGTCCTTGCGGTCAATTTTTAATAAACGTCTGAATCGTTGTACAGGAGAAAGTCGGTTCAACATCACAATACTTACTATGTTATGGTCTATTCTCTGACCTATGAATGAGTTTTTTCTTTTTGTTCTCTCTCAACAGGTGTTCAACGCCCGAGACAGATCTCCTCCACAGCTGTGCTAGGTCATCAGAACTGCATTTGAAGACAAGATCATCTCCTCGAATTCCTAATTTCACTGTCGAATAGTAAGTCGGTACTTTTGTGCCTTCTTTATCAACATATACTTCGACATACAGAAAATCGTCGAATTTTTCCTGAATGCGTCGAATTTTCCATTTGACAAAGCGAATGTATTTGTTGGGAATCCCTGCCTTGTTTTGAACTTCAATTACCATATGGACTTTTATTGGGGGTTTAACATGCGTCTGAAATTGTATAGTAATACTATCTTAATTGAAACTTTTACTTACAACACAAATGTAGTGAATAAGTTCAGGTAATTTTTGAGAATGCATTAAAGATTGAACTGTGACATCACGAATGATAGTAATTGTGACATTCAGGCTTGACCATTCCCGATAATATTCAGTAAATAGGACTATTGAACTGGCAATGAACCCTCCAATTCGATATCAGCAGTTTTCCAAGCTTTGAAAAATACCTCCCGGGTTTGTTCTGCTTGGTCCTGGTCTCCCGAAAGACGATAGGCCATTTCGAGACCTGAAAGTGCCCATCCGTTGAAGGGATAGGTTTTCAAATCTTCGATATAGGCCTGGATGGCCAACGGGTAGTCGCCTCGGTCAATATAAGCCATACCCAGGCGATGTCTTACCGAGAAAAACCAGTCAGGAGGCTCATTATAGTTTAGGTTGTCTTCTATTTCTATAGCCTCTCCAAGCAGCTCAATTGCCTCATCTAATGATCCTTCTTTGATCTTGATCTCTGCCTCCAATACTTTTAACGCGATCTGGACTAGATCGTACACTGAATTGATATCCCACACGGTTAGCATTTTAAGTTCCGGATCTTTGGCTATAAATGCCAATTTTGTCAATTCTTCTTGCGCCTTGTCTTTTTCTCCCAAAGCTGCGTATGCCATTCCTCTTGCATAGTGTTGTATGGCCCGGGGATAAGGAGGATCTTCGGGTTCGTCTGATATAGCCAGAACTTGCTGCCACATGGCAAATTTTACAAGAACGTTATAGGGGATTGTATAATAATGTTGTAAGGTGCCCCAACCTTTTTCTTTCATCAGAGCGCGGCTGACGTGGGATGAAACTTTCTTTGCCGCTTTTACTGCCCAATCTGAATTGCCTTCCAGCGTAGCAGTAGCGGCTAGGAAATGATAATTGTGCGGATAATAAGCTATAGGGTAGACGCCCTGGGCGTGACAAGTTGTGACATAGGTGCTATCCACTTTGACCGCCCTGATGTTTGCCAAGGATCCTTTGTGGTATTCTCCTGTCCGGATGTAAATATGCGAAGGCATATGAACGAGATGGCCTGACCCTGGCACCAGGTCTTCATCAAAAATCCTTGCACTTGGGGTTCCCTGACCGGGATTTTTCGATGCTTCTACTGCATGAATATAAAAATGATGTCCACCTGGGTGTCTTGGATCCAGTTCTAAAACGCCCTGAATCGTTGAGAGAATTTCTCCTGTCCACGGCTTTTCCTGGCCTTCTGAATCATAGAGATCCCATGGATGCAGATCCATCAAGGATTCTGCATACAGTGCCGCTATTTCAACATCGTCACGATAGAGGTCATAGACAACGGACATTGCACTGGCGTAAGCCTTGTCCAGCATACTTCGATCTTCCGGCGGCTTTTCGACGTACCTTGAAGTCAGAGCTTCAATCAATGCCTTCTCTTTTAGGGTGCCGTTCTTTTGCACCAACTTAAAAGCTGTTTGTGAAGCACGATAGGCCCTTTCGAAGTGGTCCGGATCCATACCCGCATTATAATTGGGGCCGAGCACGTATGCAAAGCCCCAGTAGGCCATCGCACATAGACTATCTAACTTTGTTGCATAAAAAAATGATCGCGCCGCTTCAGCGTGATTGAAACCGTAAGAAAGCACAAGTCCCTGGTTGAAAAATAATTGTGCAGAGTCACTCGATGTAGTAATCGGGTAATGCAAAACATTCAGACCTTCTAAGTACGGTGCTGGTCTATCTGAAGAATACCATGCGTCATCCGTTGTTGAAGGAGCACACATGGATAAATATGGATTTGCGGGATCAGATATTCTATCAGCAGGTTTCTTACACCCAAGGCATGCAATGAGGGCCAAGGTTGATACAAGTATTGATTTCATGGCTGCAGTATTTTTAATGTACACCGACCTGGTGAAGTCAGACACACACCCCAGCAATTTATTGCTTTTCGAAACACAGCAGGCAGAATATTTTTCTATTAAATAAGGGTGTTGAAATCATAAAATATTCAGAAACGACTCATGTAAAGATACGATTGGCAAATATTCAGTGTTTCTATTCCACATCCAAGCATCAATTAAAAAGTAGTACAACTACCTGGTATTTTGGAGGTGCATTTTTACAAATAGCCTGGGTCCCATGCCGGTGTATTCTTTGAAAACCCTGTTGAAGTAAGAAAGATTGGTAAAACCAGTACTGTAGCAGGTATCGCTGATAGATTTTCCTTTTAACAACATGAGTTTGGCATGATTGACCCTGTAGCGGTTTAGATAAGTAATAAATGAAATACCGCTAATGCGCTTGAAATAACGGCAAAATGCCTCGCGGGTCATTCCTGCGATCTCAGCCATTTCATCGAGGCCAATGTTTCTATGATGGTGCTTGTCGATATGAGCATACAATCGCCTTATCCTTTCGCGTTCTTTGCGGAAATAAGGATTGGCATAGGGACCGTCATGCAAGGTCTCCACTGATGACGTCAACGACAAATCATACAATATACCAATCAGTTCTAGGTAGCGTCTGAGGGAATCGGCTTGTTCAAGATCGATCAGGCGACGGCCTATATCAGACTTCAAGGGCTCCTCAAAGGCTAGACCTAAAAAGGACCGTTCGAACAGTCTCGATATAGATTGAAATTCCGGTAGTTTATGAACGTGATCTTGGATGAACAATAAATTAAAATGTACCACCACCTTCTGATATTCCGTCTGCACTCCATAATCAAAATTGAGATGTGGTATATCGGAGCCTATAAGGACGAGATCTGAGTCGCGGTAGGTAGATATATGATCTCCTACGTGTCGCGTGGCTGAAGCCCCAGCAATATACACCAACTCATATTCGGGATGGAAATGCCAATAATAGCGGTCATTGAGCCTGGGATTAAACATCATATGAAAGGAACTCAGCGCATCTGTTCCTATGGTTTCTCGCTGCATTTTCATAGACTCAATTTTCAATTTATTGCCGCTATATGACATAAAATGTCAAATATGAATCAATATTGTACAAGTATATCCCAATATTTTTAAACTTTAATCGAATGGATGACATTAATTTTGAACCATCATCGCACTCTAATTCTCTTACCTATGGAAAAACAACCTACCATGGCACAAACCATGATACCTGACAACCAGCACAAAGACATACCCGGAAATCCCTCCACTGCCAAAAGCAGCGTTTTTCATTTACGGCAAAAGGCGGATTCTGATGGTCTGCGCGTCTTGACGGTAGATCAATGGAAGTTTTGGAAACACAACGGATACGTCGTCATCAAAAATGCCGTTCCGAGAGAACAGGCGTTGTCTACGGCCGATTTCTTGTGGGAATTCGAGGAAAAAGATGCAAAAGATCCTTCGACTTGGTATACCGCCGCAAGGGCTGAAATTCAGATGAAGGAATTGGCGGGGACCGGCATGGTGGAAGTCTACAACAATCAACATTTATGGAACAACAGGCAGTATCCGAAAGTATACGATGCATTTGTGGATATCTGGGGAACAGAAAAGTTGTGGGTGACCATTGACCGTGCCAATCTTAACTTTCCGATCCGTCCTGGATTCGAGTATAAAGGATTCATTCACTGGGATTACGATCCTGAAACCAGACCACAGAACGTCCAAGGAGTACTGGCCCTTTCCGATCAGACGGACGAGAATATGGGAGGATTTCAATGTATACCATGGCTTTACCGGAATTACGACACCTGGAAATTGACACAACCTGAAGATAGAAACCGGTTTAAGCCCGATATTGCCGGTCTGGAGAATAAAATTGTCAAAGTCGCCATGGAGGCTGGTGACTTATTGATTTTCAACAGCACCGAACCCCATGGGATCCGACCCAACAGGTCGAAGGACAAGGTGCGCATCGCACAGTACATTTCCATGATGCCCGCTCAAGAAGAAAATGAGGCTTTGCGACAATGGCGAATCAAATCCTGGAAAAACCGGATTGCCCCCGAGGGCTATGCATTCCCAGGTGACCCCAGGAACTGGGAACAAACACGCTACCCGACAGCCCAGCTGAGCGAATTGGGAGAAAAATTGCTGGGACTGAAATCCTGGTAGAGCCATTCCGGGATAATGACCTTATATAGATGGTGAACACCCTTGAAATCAGTCCCATCCTGCGGAATGCTTTCTCGTCATCTTCAACCCATTTTTTTCTTTCTTTCCTGGACACAGAAACAGGTTATTGCCTCGATTAAGTCTATGGGAAAGTCGTCATCATAAAGGAATTGTACGGTTCCCCGGGACGTCTTGTATCCCGACAAAACATCTATAAAATGATCGATGGCACCGGGCCCCGGGAACAAGCTAAAATGATGCTTAAACCCTCCAAAATGGATGAGGTTTCCGTGCATTTTATAAGTTGGAATGCCATAAGACATGGTCTCTTCCGCCTCCGGCACCTCCTTCTTGATTAAAGCCCTCACTTTTTCCAATATCTCCCTTTTGCGTGGATCAAATCCATCCAAGTATTTATCGACAATATTGGGAGTACCTTCTTTTTTCCTTTTCATCGTTGCCGGTTACCTAACAAATTAAACCGCTTGTACGAACTAAACTACTTCCTCCTCATCCCCGATTTCCGGTTTTTCTTCTTTGGTAAAGGCAATTCTTTTAAAGTCGTATTGATCAATCCTTTCAGCCAATCCATGTCTTCCAGACCTTCTTCAATCAGGTAGTAGGGTTTTGCTCCAATATAGGGAGGGCATTCTACGACTTCTCCTATGTACTTTTTGGCAGCTCTTGTGGGTTTGAAGAATAACTTATCATCGCAGATCAGAGCAAAAATCTTCCCCTCAGAATAAATGCCGTATTCTCCGAACATCGGTCTTATCAACAACTTGGGGATCTCAGACATCTGGTCTGCCACGTATTGAACAAATTCTTTACTGGATGCCATCAACGAAGATTATCTGAGATCAAGATTCATTCTGTTTGTACAAGGAATAAGCTGTTGCCATCTGGATCTTTGAAGCCTGCGAGACGTACATTCTGGTCATCACCCTGTGAAAACTGCAACCCACTTTCCTTAAGAAGGGCCATACTTTCTTCCAGGTTTTCTACGCGCAGACCAATTTGGAGGTTATTGGAAGGTGATATACGTTGTTTGGTCGGGTGGAGGCCAATGCTAAGACCCGGTGCCTCGATATCTGCCCAATGATCGCCAAAGCGATTTTTGAGCTTCATACCGAGCACATTTGTGTAAAAATTTATTGATCTGTCAAGATCTGCGACCATCACAGTAATATTCGCTCCTATAATTGGATTCATATCAAGAGCTTTATTTAAAACAACTCAATGCACGGGTAAAAATACTTCATATCCACGAGTCTTATCCTATCACTCGAATTTTATGATCGAAGATGCAAACCAGCATTATATTTCGATTTTAATCGTGACTTACTGGATCTCAGATATTTTCCCCAGATCACCCATAACCCCTGTCAACTCCCACTGACCAAGCGAAATGGGAATGTTACCTATGGCATTGAGGCCGTCGAAAAAAGCTTTGAGTTCAAAAGGCTTCCCTGAAATCTCATTAATTCGGGCATATTCCGCCATGGTATTTTCCAGGAGGTACTTGCCGGTGATATAACTGGTGCCGTAACCTGGTTGACGCAAGTATAGATGCTGCTCGAAAATCAACAAATCTTTTTCGGTTTTCATCCAGCCACGAGGTGTGTATTCAGAGTGAATACCTCCTGCCTCCTCCATGGTCATTTGGTTGGCATGCGCATACAGCGAACCCAACCCTCTTGCGGCTCTTTGTGCTATCATTATATAAACGATTTCTCTGACACGCGGATCATCATCATAAAGACCGGCGTCCATAAACATTTCCTCTACGGCAGTCGCCATCCCTTCATTACGCGAATCAAAAATATTATAAAGTAGAGGATGCCTTCGTATTATGCTGGTATTTGGTTCTGTATCCATCCTGGCCAATTCAAACCAATGATAGAAGTGGGAATAGAGTGGCCTGGGGTCGTAGTGTGCCCCTATCCAGAAAAATTTGCGGCGATCGGTTGGAACAAATTGGCCAAGATGTTCTCTCAAGGCCGGTTCAAAATAATCTTTAACTGTTACAATTTCTTCATTATCCAAGAAATCCATCAAACTCCTCGCCGATCGTTGGGCGAGTGCATTGTAAGCTTCCGGACTGTCGGCCGGAATGATTTCTTCCAAATGGCGGTTGCGGTGTTCTTCCAATTTAAGTGAAGACCAGGCGCGGGCCAATTCTCTTTTGAGCAACATTACTTCGTCAGCCCATGTAAGGGGAACAAGGTGTACATTCTGCAGGTACCACGTATAATTCTCCATTCCTATGCCAGAGGGACCTGTTTTCCCTTGCGCTTCCGATTCCAGCCATGCGGTAAACCTGTCTGTCGAGGCAATTGCTGTATCGATGGCTGCGACGAGAGCGCGGTCTCCTGAAACTCCGGGATTGGATTTTATCGTTTCCAGATTTCGGCTTTGAGAGCGGATGTCCCTAATACCCGCAATCCAAAGATCTTTGGCGTTACCGGTTAAATTGCTCATGGCCTGCTTATTGAGTACTGGAATGACTTCCAAATCACCTATTAACCGTTCTCT
>JBFKOL010000034.1:0-21746 GCA_041628815.1 Saprospiraceae bacterium
CTCTATGACCTGGTAGATTATTTCGTTGTCAATCTAAGCTCTCCAAACACGCCCGGTTTGAGGGCTCTTCAGGAAAAAGAACCACTCCGACACCTGGTTAAGAAGTTGACCGATGAAAGAAGTAAAAAGAGAAAATACCGGCCCATACTGCTCAAAATTGCCCCCGATATCCATGAGGAAATGTTGAAAGACATACTTGCAGTAACACAGTCCCTCAAAATTGACGGAATCATTGCGACAAATACCACTGTTGCGCGGGATAATCTCAAAACGCCACGTGATCATCTCGATAAGATTGGAAACGGTGGACTTAGTGGTAAACCTCTTCTTGATAGGTCTGATAGGATTGTCGCACTAGCAAGGAAATGTACCCCTGGTTTGCCGATAATAGGAGTTGGAGGAATCAACGCTCCTGAAGACGCACGTCAAAAGATCAATTGCGGCGCACAGTTAATACAATTGTATTCCGGCATGATTTTCTACGGCCCAGGGCTTATTAAAGACATCAAGAAGCTACTCTCGTCGCAGATTACATCTAAATAAAAAGGGTATTTTAATAATTCTATTTGAATACCCTTTATTCGAATATTTCATATCAACCATACAAAGTATGTTGATTCAGAAGGATTTAAATATAAATTTTTAGGGTTATAAGATTTATGCCCCATTGCTGATAGAGATATTGGTATAAGGTACGCATTACGATAAAACCCTATGGCATCGTTTTGGATTCCTTAAAGACAGATCCAAATCAATTTCCATCAGAATCAAGACAATCTATCAGGCCTGGGCAAAAGTGCCGGGGGCTGCTCATTTTATCCATACCAAAATCTGTTTATGATAGATTGTTTACAAAATGACCAAAAACTCAAATATGATTCAGGGAAATCAAAGCATGTACAGGGATACGCGCTTCTGGTTGGCGATGATATTCTTCGGGGCACTACTCATTTTTCTCATTCTGACCTATCCTCATTAATCACTTTGTGATCTTGAGGCTCAAATCGAGGCTTTTAGCTGAGTGTGTCAAGGCACCTATCGAAACAAAATTAACACCGGTAGCGGCATATTGCCTGACATTACTCAGCTTAATGCCTCCAGAGGCTTCGGTCTCCAATCTTCCAGAAACTATAGAGACGGCTTTATCCAAATCGGGGAGCGAAAAATTGTCCAGCATTACTCGAGGTTTAACCTTCAATTTCAGAACTTCTTTGAGCTCTTTGATTGTCCTGACCTCAATGGTCATATCGAGTTGCCTGCCAGTAGCTTTTAAATATTCATCCACTTTTTTTACGGCTCGCGTGATACTTCCTGCGGCGTCAACGTGATTGTCTTTGATCATTATCCTGTCATACAATCCTTCGCGATAATTGGAACATCCACCCAATGAAACTGCCCATTTTTCGAGAAATCTCATCAGGGGAGTCGTTTTCCGTGTATCCAGAATAATCACATCGTAACCATCAACAGCTCTTTGAAACTCGCGGCTCATAGTGGCGATTCCACTAAGCCTCTGCATGGTATTAAGTGCTATCCTTTCTCCTTTTAACAAGGCGCGGGTGTTGCAGTCCAGAGTAAACGCTATATCTCCAGGCTTCATTTCTGAGCCATCTTCCATGAATACTTCCATAGAGCTTTCAGGATCCAACATGGAAAAAATGACTTTCGCTACCTCCACCCCAGCCAGAATGCCGCGATCTTTAACCAGCAAATTTGCCCTGCTTTTCTGATTCTCCGGAATACATGCTTCTGAAGTATGATCCCCGTCACCAACATCTTCTTCAAGCGCCATTTGTATAAATTGAGAAAGTTTTTCTCGATTCAGCATATTCATAAAGGCTTATTATATACTCTTTTCAAAATTGAATCGTTAGCCTTCCACAAAGAAGAACTATGAGGAAAGTACTAAGGTACAACGCTTATCTTCTCTTGTCTACCATCATTTTTTTGGCTTGTAAAGAAAGCGATAACGAAATTCCGCAAAACGGGATTGCCAGTGTGAACTGGATACATTTTGAGCGGCTGTACAACGATTTGGATACCACCCATTTTACAGAAGCTCTGGAACACCTCTTTACGGAATACCCAGACTTTTCAAGACTTTATTTTCATCAGATAATGGGGTTGCCAGAGGCCGCCAGCCAATTGACCGAAGAAGCACTGGATATATTAAAAGATTCCTCTTATCAGTTGCTCTACCATGACATCCTTAAAGAATTCACAGATATGGAAGACATAATGGCAGATTTTAACTCAGGTCTTCAAAACTACCGGCGATTGCTCTCGAATAATCAAGGTCTTCCGCGTGTTTATTCATTCATATCCGGTTTCCAGTACCAAAGTCTAGTTTTTGAAGACGCATATGGTGAAGCCTTGGGAATTGGCCTTGACTTGTTTATGGGTGACGATTTTCCCTATCAGACCGTCGATCCGGGAAACCCGGCATTTTCGAAATACCTAACGCGTACTTTTAATGAGGATCACATCATTAAAAAAGCTGTCGAAGTCCTGGTTGAAGATAAAATGTCAGCACCGACTAAAGCGGATTTCCTGAGCCTCATCATATGGGGAGGAAAAAAGCTTTATGCCATCGATCAGATCCTGGACTTTAAACCTGACACGATCATTTTTGAATATACGCCCGCGCAGATGGAATGGTGCCGGCAAAACGAAGTACAAATGTGGAATTTCTTTTTTGACAAAGATCTGTTCTACGAAACCGACATCAAATCGTTCAATAAACTAGTCGCTCCCGCACCATACTCTCCTGGCATGCCCGTCGAGGCCCCCGGAGCTACAGGCAATTATATGGGTTATAGAATTGTTCAGGAATTCATGAAACGCAACCCTGAGGTTTCACTGGCAGAATTGCTAACATTGGATAATGCCCAGGAAATCCTGGAAAAGTCCAAATTTAAACCTATGGATTAGATCCCTCTTTTAATGCTTTTACCGAGGTGATGGGGCACCTTTTTCAAATCCCAATCGATGACCAGTCCTGAAGCTATGCTGTCGGCAATTTGTTTTCCATATAACAGTTCACACAAGTACAAAGCTGCTTCGAAGGATTTGGCTCCTCCGGCAGAAGTAATGGCCTTCCCATCATGGACAAACAAGACTTCTTCTACCACATGCAGATGGGGAAACATTTCTCGATATCTTTCAATGTCAGAGGGAAAGGTTGTCGAAGATAGGGTGTCGAGTAAACCTGCCTTTGCCAGAACAAAAGCACCATCACAATGGCTTGTTATGAACGATGCTTGTTCTCCCACAGTTCTTACCCAGTCAATCATTTCGCCGTTTTCCAGATCGCTGTCCAGATGGTGCAGAGCACTCGGCACCACCAATATATCGATCTTCGGCAGGGCGTCCACTGTATAGTCGAAATCAGGCAGTATCCTAATGCCTTCAAAGGAAGTTACAGGCGTCTTTTTTCCAGCGACAAGAAAGGTATTCATCGGCCTTATGCCATTTCTAAACTGGGTATGCTGAAAAACATCATACGGGGCAGTCAATTCCGTATTGTATACGCCGTCCATTACAAGAAAGGCTACGTTGTAGTATGCTGGATTGAGTACAGGACCTGGAACCACCCTGTTGAAGTCTTGAGTCACGTCAGGAGTGCAAGACAAAAGAAGCCAGCATGTGGTGATTACAACCGAGAATCGCATATTAAAAATGTATTAGCCTGAAACGAACTTGTCCCAAGGTATTGAATTCAAGAGTCGAGAATGGCACCTTTAAGAGGTTTAGAATATCAAATAAGGTACGTAGCACGACATTTTCTGTGTCAATCTTGTCAAAATCCACATCGAGAGAAAGGTAAAATTGTCGGTGTCTCGGGTACGCTTCTTCGAAAGCATCAAATTGGATACCGTCGCGGACCCAGGTATTATTGAAACCGCCAAACATGTTGTCAGCGCCGTAACCAACGGCTATGTTGAGCCACTTGGGCAACCAGGTCTCTGCTTGGAACGAAGAAGGGTTGACCGAAAGCCAAACTGTATGGGTGTTGTAATCTTTTATCAATCGGGGCAATACATTATTACCAAATAGATCCGAAGCCCGAGTCTCCGGGTCCATCCCTGATACCGAACCTAAGGGATAAGATCTTGGGCCAAGTGAATACTTCCACCTTATTCGCTGCTCCCCCCAACGGCTTTGTTGCCAGACAAAACTGCCAATGCCCAATAAGTTGGCACTGAAGTCAGACCAGGAAAACCCCCAATCCGTGCTGAAACCGTCCATCATTTCGATTGTCGTTTGAAATACCAGCGCGCTAACTGCGCCGGTCAGCATCGACTTTTTTTCATTGAGCCCTGTCCACTTTGCCATGTGATACACGAGATTGGTCTGAATATATCCTCCATACACATGGCCCATTTTATCCATCTGTTCCCACTCCATCAAATCATCGTAAAAGTGAAATCCCGATCGCGGATATTGCTTATACCATGCGTCGTAAAGTGTGAATGAAGTGATGGCGTAAGATGTCGAACCGGCAATGATTGCCCAAGTCAAGCGCTTTTTATGAATGGTGTCCATAGCATTTTGACCAGTCGATGCGTTTTCATAGGGCAGGTTTTGACCGGTGCCCCCTGATGGAGACAGGAATACCAGCCCGAAGATTAGTCCGGCAAAGATTGAAGTGAAGGCAGAAGGATGGTTTTTACTGCACCGGGAGATTCCCAAATTGTTTTTAACTTTCGAATTTGACAGTTTAGACAACATAATTGATGCCTGTGGTCTTACAACGTACGGTTTTCTTTGCTTGTTTCATGTGTTACGTGGCAATTGCCATGACGCAGGACATCCATTTCACCCATTTTCGAATGGCTCCCGTGTCTTTCAATCCGTCTCTTAATGGAACTTTTCAAGGCACTTACAGGATCAGTGCCATTTATCGAGATCAATGGCGAAGTGTTTCCAATTCAAGCCCTTATAAGACACCTTTTGTTTCCGCCGAAGTGAATATAGCCGGAGGATTGCTATTGGAAAATGACTGGATCTCCGGAGGACTATCTTTTGTATCCGACAGGTCGGGCACTCTGACATTTAAGCAGCAGCTCACCAACCTGAATGTCGGCTACCACATAGGGCTCGATGACGATTACAACAATGTATTTTCGATCGGATTTTCCTATGGGAGTGGCAGCCAGGGGCTGAACATCAACAATCTCAACCTTCCGAACAGGTTGTTGACAGGAAGTAATGGGGAAACTTTTGCAGCCGATCCAAATGGAGATATCAGTAAAAGTTATTCAGACCTTGGCATCGGTGTCAGCTATAAGGCTACTTTGAATGACGGTGGGGATTTGGTCCGGTTTGGTGTGTCAGCCGCACATTTATTAGGTCCTGATATTTCCCTTGTTTCGGGGGCACCATCCCAACCAGGTGGTCCACCAGTGACAGGTCCCAGGCGAACTGACCTTGACACGCGTTTGACAGCGCATGTTGAAAGCTCTTTTTTGACGAGTGACAAAATCAGGGTCAACCCGGCCATACTGGCACAGTTGAAATCTGGATTTACTGAAATGGCCATTCAGGGGACTGCCGACTATCTTCTTAACGCCCGGAAACAAACCGTAGTAACTGCAGGATTGGGATATCGCCTTGGTGATGCACTTGAACTACTTGCAGGAATTCAGTTGAAAGATCTGCGCATCGGGATAAGTTACGATCTTACCACTTCCAGCTTTACTGAAGCCGGTGGTGGCGCATTTGAATTAGCTGTTGGATATGTAGGTCGAATTTACAAATCACCAGATGTAAAACCTGTCATCTTTTGTCCAAGACTCTAACCCTCCAATCATGAAAAAGACAATCACTCCCGCATTCTTTATAGCATCCATTTTTCTGGCTTCATTCATTACAGCTCAGCCTATCAAGTCCTACAAGTTTGAAGAGATGCTGGCTACAGCCGATGAACAAATGGAATTGGGAGATTATTTCAATGCATCCGAATGGTACAAAAATATTTATAAAGAAGCTAAATCAGATGATGTGGCGCTATCCATCGGATACACCTATTACAAGATGCGTGATTTCGAAAATGCGGAAAGGTGGTACAGCAGGGTACTTGACAAAGATGAAGACAACATCTTCGTTAATGACCGCTACGCCTACGGAAAGGTGCTCAGGGCACTTGGTCAGATCACCAAAGCAAGGCAGCAATTTGAATTATTTCTGGATCTCGCAGATGACGAAGTGCTGAGGAAGCTTGCCAGGAACGAATTAAACGGAATGAACATCGCTGCTGACTTTGACCCCAATATGGATGTAGTTGTCGCATTTGCTGATGAAAAAATCAACTCAGGGTCAGGAGAATATTCTCCGGTCGAATACGATGAAAATACCCTTTATTACGGATCATTCAACAGGAGAAGAGAAATTGTCCTCGACGGAAAAGAGAAAGATTTCAACGCCAAGATCTACAAGACGGAAAAGTCAAAAGACGGATTTGGCAAACCAGAGCCTCTGGACAATCGCATCAATCGTGACGGATTCCACATGAGCAATGTATGCTTTTCCGATGACCGAAGACGCATGTTTTTTACCCGCCAACAACTTCAAAATGACGAAGTGATCAGCTCGACTATCTATGCTTCCTATCTCGGCGATGATGATTGGGGAACACCGGAGCCAATACCGGGAGTCAACGGTGCTTTCAAATCTATGCAACCCGCCACAGGTGAATTATTCGGTGAGGATGTACTCTTTTTTGTTTCCGATATGGATGGAGGTTATGGTGGACTCGATATTTATTATGCCGGGATTCAGGGCGACGGTTTCGGATCACCAGTAAACCTTGGTGAAACCATTAACACCAGCGAGGACGACATTGCACCGTTCTACAACGATGGTATGCTCTATTTCAGTACAGAAGCGAGGCCTGGCCTGGGTGGATACGATATTTACAAAAGCGAGTGGGACGGTCAAAATTGGTCCGAGCCAGTAAATATGGGGGACAATTATAACACGCGTTTTGATGATTTTCACATTTCAATGAATGCCGAAGGCACTCGAGGATACCTAGTCTCAAACAGGCCTCATGAAAAAAAGAAAAAGCTCAAAAGTGAAACGTGCTGTTACGACATCTTTACCTTCGAAATACGCGAATTGGTCATTGATTTGTTGGTTGGCGTTGGTACAGAAGACGAAAAACCCCTGGAAGGAGCTACGGTCGAACTTTCAGACCTGACCACATTAAATCCTTCCCAATTTCAGACCCAGGAGGAAGAATACCGTTTTAATTTCCCCCTAAATAGTGAAAGAAAATATAAAGTTGTCACATCGAAAGAAGGGTACTTCCCCGATACCATCGAGTTTAATACATACGGTATTTTGGATGACATGACCATCAGGAAAAAGGTATTGCTCAAAAAGAAACCCGATTTACCCGACGTGATTACTGAAATCGTCACGATTAATGAACCTATCAGGTTAAACAACATATACTACGAATTCGAGAAATGGGATATCCTTCCCGAAGCGGAAATAGATCTAAATGTCATCCTGGGTTTAATGAACGAGTATCCGGATATGGTGATCGAGCTGAGCTCACATACTGATTCGCGAGGTACTGTACCATTCAATGAGAATTTATCACAGAAACGGGCCGAATCGGCGAAAAACTGGTTGGTCCAGAAGGGTATCGCTGAAGAGCGTATTGTGGCAAAAGGTTATGGTGAGTCAGTTATTCTGAACAGGTGTACCAACGGAGTAAGGTGTTCTGATGAAGAACATCGTTTCAACAGGCGGACAGAATTCAAGATCATCGCCGGGCCTCAGTCAATCGAGATTAAAAGGGAGGTGAAACAATCTTCAGAGTATAAGGGTGGAACACAGTCGTTGGTTATACTTATGCCCAGTGTTCCAGTCATCACGTTCGACAAAAACAATCTTGACCTTGGACGCATGAAAGCTGGAGAAAAAAGAGAGCTGGTTTATTCATTTACCAATACGGGTGATGAACCACTTCTGATTGAATTGGCTACTTCCTGTAAATGCACATCCTTAGATTGGCCAAAAGGACCCATTCCCCCGGGAAAGAAGGGTTTTATCAAAGCAACCTTTGACAGTACCGGGATGTCAGGAAAAGTAGAAAAAACCATTGATATCATTGCGAACACCCAACCCATAGTGGTGGAAGCAAAGTTTTACGTAGTGATCGATCCCTGACTTTTTGGTGAATGGCTTTTGACGACCTGATGATCGGATTACAATGGACTGCTCTGGTCTTCGGCTTGTTTTACGTCGGGTTTGCAACCTATGGTAAAAGAATATGCTGGTTCTTTCTTCTTGCAAGTACCTTGAGTATTGCGGTTGTAGATTTTCATCATACCCATCTCTATTTCGATGCGGTTTTACAGCTCTTCTTTGCTGTCCTTTCAATCATAAATATTGGTTTGTGGAGAAAACATTCAGGGGAGGATCCTCAGAACATCACGTCATTAAGAATCTCAACGCTGGATATACGAAGGAATTTGGCTTATTTTCTCGTTGTTCTCGCAATTGCAGTTCCAACCGGCTACTTTTTACAATGGGATCTTCTAAAGGCCTATGCCTTCCTGGACAGTGTTAAGCTGCTTCTTGCTATCATCGCGACCTTTCTTCTGATTTATCGCATATTGGATACATGGTATTACTGGGTGTTGGTCAATGTGATGAGCGCATATTTGTTTTATGTCACCGGAGCCTGGCCTCTGGCACTACTTTCTTTGATCTATCTGGCAGTAACACTAAAAATCTTTGTAGTATGGTACCGTCAGTTTGAAGAACAGAAACTGGACGCTAAAATTTAAATCGGATACCGCTTTCGATATTGAGAGTATGAACTGTATTCAACAGCGTGTTAAGCCTGTTGGTAAACTGGTATTGATATTGTGGCTGGAAGTAAAATATGGCGTCATCTCTTAACATGGTCTGAAATCCTAAGCCAATTATCGCGGTAGCATACATATTGTCCCTGAACAACCCTCCTTCCGCGAATCCGTCGGGCAGTTTTCTAAGGTCTATGATTGCCTTGCTAACATCATGGGTAAACACTCTGGCAGAAGGCTGAATGGTCTTTCGGATCGAATAGTCAAGGTCGAGAATGGCATTAAATCCAACGCCTGCAGTTACATAAAGGTTGCTTTTCCCGGGGTTGAATGCATGAAGCTTAACAGATACAGGAATCTGGATCTGACGAATGTGTGCAGCATTCAGTTGGCTCTCCAGAAAGCTGTTTTTACTCGATTTCGTGTAATTCGCAATCGATCCCGGAGCATAAGTCTTGTCCGAGTATTTTACACCACTCTCTATTTCGAAATTATTGTACAGAAAAGAAACTGAAATTCCGACCGACTGCCCCGTAATACCCTGGTTTACATGGGAGGTAAGATAGTCAAAGTTGAAACCTGTATTGATCACATTGAGGTCGTAGGACACGGGCACCCCAACCCACCATCCACTACGTGGACGAAGGTTCTTAAGAACCACCTCGTCGGCGGGCTCATTGTCGTTCCCTATTATCTGTGGCCTCTCGACGGCAAAATCCAGTGGTTTTTTGGTGATGGCCGCCAAATTTGAGAGCGTTTCTTCATGCCTTGTTAAGGAGGTGTTCGTTGCTGCCTCCGGTATTTCTGGGAGGTACGGCACATGGGATACCTTCAATTTGCTGGTCTTATCTTCCAATCTGTCGAATACTGCAGGTGTGCCATCGAAGTCAACGGAAGATTGTGCAACAGCTATATCGTTTATATCTTCGTCAGAAAAGTCTAAGCCCGAGACCACCTCCACATAAGCTTTGTTGATCTGCACATCATAAGTGCCATGGAATCGCTGGTAGTTCCAATAAGTAAAAAGAAGAAGCAACAAGATGGCCGCTTCAGCCAACTTTAGTACGTATAGACGTTGGCGTCTGGCCTCAATATAATCCAACTCTTCTTCGAGGAGATGCCAGTGCTCCGGTACAAATTCCTGCTTGTGATCCGATAATTTGTTTTTGACGATGGGTTCAAGGTCTTCAGCTTCCGGTATAAGATCTGCATCATCCAGCATGGACGCCATGCGCTCCCAGGAAGTATCGTCGTAGTCTTCCAGGAAACCTTCTAACTTTTTCTTGATGTCCTTGTCAAACTTATTGAGACTCATACACCACACTCTTAGCTATCAACAATGATTTTAGTTTTGTCCGTGCCTTCACCAAATTGGACCTCGACGTGCTTTCTGATATGTTCAATTTTCCGGCTATTTCCTTGTGTGAATAACCTTCAATGACATACAGGTTGAACACGGCCCTGTAAGACGGCGACAACTGTTGCAGGCATTCGAGAATTTCCTCGGCAGCCATTATGCTGATGATATCGGGTGTTTTACTTGAAATTTGTCTGGCCTCGTTGATGTCTTCGGTTCTACGCCTCACTCGCTTTCTGTAAAAATCGATGGCCGTGTTGACCATGATTCGCTTAATCCAGGCTGCCAATGAGGTGCCTTCCTGGTATTTATGAATATGTTTGAATACTTTGATGAAACCTTCGTGAAGGATATCCAAAGCATCCTCTTTATCACTGGAATACCTAAGACACAATGCCATCATCGATGGATAGAACTTCTTATATAACACGGCTTGAGCCCAGCGTTCATTCCTGGCGCAGGCTGCAATATAGTCCTGTTCTTGGTCCAACCGGATTACAAAGTCCATCCTTAAATGTACCGATAAGTCAGCTGATTATCAACATCTTCTTCATATTAACGTCGCTGACAAAGATGATGCTGCTACGTGGCTCTAATTGGGCGGCATCAAAATACTGCCGAAATGGTTTGTTTAGTTGATTCCCAGTCTCCCATGGTATAGATATGTATACATGGGGCCCCTTTTTCTTTCAATTCGCGACATTGGGAAATGCACCATTCTATTCCCACCTGTTTGATATCTTTTTCTGTTTTTGCTTTGCGCATTGCGTTTACTAAGTCATCGGGTAAATCCACAAAAAATTTTCTCGGAATCGAATTAACCTGATACTTTTTAGTCAATATTTTAAGACCTGGAACTATCGGGACATCGATTCCAGCATCCCTGCATTTACGCACGTATTCAAAATACCTGGCATTGTCAAAAAACATCTGTGTCACAATGTATGATGCCCCTGCCTCGATTTTCTTTTTGGCAAAATATATATCTGTATCAAAATTGGGTGCTTCGAAATGTTTTTCCGGATAACCTGCCACGCCAATGCAAAATTCAGTCTTGGATCCATTTTCTATACCCTTATCGAGATAAATACCACGATTCATATCCGCAACCTGGCGGACAAGATCAAGCGCGTAGGCATGACCATCTTTTTCCGGAACAAACTTATCTTCGAATTTCCTGGCATCGCCTCTTAGGACCAACACATTGTTGATATTAAGGAAATTCAGATCGATCAGGGCATTTTCTGTTTCTTCCTTGGTGAAACCCCCACAGATGAGGTGAGGCACAGCATCTGTATCGTAATGGTGCATGATGGCGGCACAGATACCGACTGTGCCAGGTCTTTTACGGATAGCTATCTTTTCATAGTAACCACTCTCACGAACGTTGTATATGTATTCCTCACGGTGGTAAGTCACATCTATGAACGGAGGCTTGAATTCCATCAATGGATCGAGGGTGCGGAAGATATCCTGCATACTGCCTCCTTTCAGGGGTGGCAATATTTCAAATGATACAAGAGTTTTTCCTTTCGATTTTTCTATATGTTCCGTGACTTTCAAAGCCCTGGTATTTGGATTGAGTCACAAATATGCAATCTATTCTACGGAGATGTAACAGACCTGTAGGATTATTGGTCAGTTTTTGTCCTGTTTGAAGTCACCTCTTTTGATCGCATCGATGAACTTCTTCCAGGAAAGAGGGTTGAAAATGTTTTGTGGTCTTATCTGGCCGTAATAGTAATAGCTCTGTGCTGCCTGGCGTAACTCCATTTTAGATATCTCTCCTCCATCTACCGGTAACATTTCTCGAAGGACCTCCAATTTCTCAGGTGACAGATTGTCGGCTGCGAGATCCTCAAGGCTGTTACCTACCTCCAGGGCAAGAAACTCAATCTTAAAGAAATCCTTATCCGGCCATGGATAGATCAGTGTCTCGGGGAGAAACAAGGTATCTTTTGAAAGAATGATGTCTTTGGTAAGCGATATGCCTCTGGCCACTACCGGAATGGTGAATTCTTTACGCTCGTAGCCAATGCGGCTGAAAACTACCGTCTCACCTTCTCTTACCGGAAGCGAAAAAAATCCGTCAATATCGGAAGTGGTACCTCTTGAAGTCCCTTTTACAGCAATGTTGGTGTAGATCAATTTTTCGATTTTACCCTCTTCAACAGCGATAACACGACCGGAAAACTGAACAACCTTGGCATCTTGCTGGGCTGCAAGACCAAAACACATTATTAAGAGTGTAAGGGTTAGAAGGCTTCGCATTACATCCTTTCTTCCTTGACAAAAGTACACATTAAACGCTCTCCTTTGCCAAATAAAATTCGTAAAGGATCCTTTAACAACGGTTTAACTATCCTTTTAGTGAAAGGGCATGTTCTAGTACTTCAATCATTTTACCCACATAAATAAAGGTCACATTGCGTCGGTACTCTTCGGGTATGCGGTCTACGTGTTTTTTGTTTTCTTCACACAATATGATCTCTTTGATACCTGACCTTTTGGCGGCAAGCACTTTTTCTTTGATGCCACCGACCGGCAGTACTTGCCCCCTTAGGGTTATTTCGCCCGTCATGGCCAGATATGGCTTGACAGGTATGTCTCTGAATGCAGAAGTCAACGCCGTCAGCATGGTTATGCCGGCACTGGGACCATCTTTAGGGATGGCACCTTCAGGTACATGTATGTGAACATCGTTTTCCTCAAACATTTTTTCATCGATGCCAAGAGATACCGCATTACTCTTGATATAACTAAGGGCAGTAGTCGCTGAGTCTTTCATGACGTCACCAAGGTTGCCCGTCAGGGTCAATTTGCCTTTGCCTTTGTTCAGGCTGGCTTCGATATAAAGCATATCGCCACCTACACTTGTCCATGCAAGACCGACAGCAATCCCGCTGATATTAGTGCGGGCATATTTGTCCCTTGAAAATTTAGTCGGCCCCAGGATATCACTAAGTTGATCCGGCTCAATCTTAACGCTCTTTTCTTCTCCAAGAGCGATTTGTTTGGCAGTATGTCGCATGACACCTGCGATAGCCCTGTTCAGCGAACGCACCCCAGACTCTCTTGTATAATGCTGAATGATGTCCATGATTACTCTTTTTGGAACGCGCACCTGAGAGGCTTTAAGGCCATGTGCCTCCCTTTGCTGTGGGATCAGGTGTTTTTGGGCAATTTTTATTTTTTCCTCGGTGGAATACCCGCTGATCTGTATGATCTCCATACGGTCCAGCAAAGCCGGTTGAATGGTGCTGAGCGAATTGGCTGTGGCAATGAACATCACCTTAGAAAGGTCGTATTCCAATTCGAGGTAATTGTCATAAAAATTGGAGTTTTGCTCCGGATCGAGCACTTCGAGTAAGGCAGATGACGGATCGCCCCTGAAATCCTTGCCTATTTTGTCGATCTCATCCAGAATGAATACTGGATTAGACGAACCTGCTTTTTTTACCGACTGGACGATTCGTCCCGGCATAGCTCCTATATACGTTTTTCTATGTCCCCTGATTTCGCTCTCATCATGAAGACCTCCCAAGGACATACGAATGAATTTTCTTTTCAACGCCCTGGCAATGGATTTACCGAGGGACGTTTTTCCCACACCTGGAGGGCCTACAAGACAAATGATGGGCGCCTTCATGTCTCCCTTCAACTTTAAAACCGCCAGATGCTCCAGAATGCGATCCTTGACTTCATCCAGACCGTGATGGTCCTTGTCCAAAACCTTCCGAACACGCTTGAGATCGAAATTGTCTTTTGTGAAGGTGTTCCAAGGTAGATCCAACATCAACTCTAGATAATTCAGAGTGACTGAATACTCTGCAACCTGCGGGTTGATTCTTTTGACCTTATTCAACTCTTTGAAAAACTGATCCTTAGCATAAACAGGCCACTTCTTCTTGGCACCACGCTCAGCCAGCTCATTGATCTCTTGCTGCTGAGGATTTTGACCCAACTCTTCCTGGATCGTTTTGAGCTGCTGGTTGAGAAAATAATCCCGTTGTTGTTTTTCTATGTCTGTACGAACCTTGTTTTCAATTTTTGATCGCAATTCCAACAGCTGCAGTTGGGATTGTAAATTGGTCAGCACTTTCTTAGCGCGATTGAAAAGGTTCCGGGTTTCAAGTATATCCTGCTTGTTCTTTACGTCTACGTTGAGATTGGATGCAATGAAATTGAGTAGATAGGAATCATTCTTCATGTTCTGCAACATGGTCACAGCTTCCGAAGGTATTTGGGGAGACATTTCGATGATTTGCTCTGCGATGTCTTTAACCGATGCCATGATCGCATTAAACTCCATTTCATCATGCGTAGATACATCGCTCACAACATTGACGCTTCCCTCCAGGTAAGGTGTATCCTTCGTTATCGATTCCAGCTTGCACGTTTTCCTACCCTGCAAAATCGCGGTCGTACTGCCGTCAGGCATCTTTATCAACTTGATGATGCGGGCTATACATCCCACGGCATACAGATCTTCAATACTGGGATCTTCATTCTTAAGGTCTCGCTGTGAAAGCACGACGATATGTTTGTCCGTTGAGTGCGCTTTCTGGACAGCCTTTATGGACTTATCCCTTCCAATTGTGATGGGAATTACAACTCCGGGGAACAAAACCGTATTTTTCAATGCAAGTATCGGTAACACTCTGGGCTCTTCGGCCTTCAGATCATCGTCCTCGTCATTAATGGTCATCAGTGGAGCGAACTCACCTTCATCCGACAATTGACTAAATATGATAAACTTGTTGAACATAGATTCTCTTAATTGATAATCTAGCGGTCAATATCTGTACCATCAGGTATTTTCCCACCAAGAGATGTTCTTTTGTCAGTTTGGGGCTGGCGTCTATAAGCCGGAAAGGTCAAAATGTCAGATGGGCAACGTTCAGTCTGCGACTACGGCTGATTCCTCCTGTTCTACAGCGACTTCTTCTTTCAATTCTTCGCCATCAACGTCCATCAATTCGAATCTCAAGTTCTCGATAATGAATTTCTGACGCTCTGGTGTATTCTTGCCCATATAATACCCGAGGATATTTTCAATTTTGGTTCCTTTGGGAAGGTAAACGGGTTCCAGACGCATGTCCTCTCCGATGAAATCTTCAAACTCCGTAGGCGATATCTCACCCAGACCTTTGAATCGCGTGATTTCTGCCTTTCCCCGAAGCTTTTCCACAGCTTCGGCTTTTTCTTTTTCACTGTAACAGTAAAAAGTCTGTTTCTTATCCCGTACCCTGAACAATGGGGTATCGAGAATGTACAAATGACGCTGTTTTACCAATTCAGGGAAAAACTGAAGAAAGAAGGTAAGGAGTAGTAGCCGTATGTGCATTCCATCAACATCGGCATCCGTAGCAATGATTACCTTATTGTACCTCAAGCCGTCAAGACCGTCCTCAATGTTGAGGGCATGTTGAAGAAGGTTGAACTCTTCGTTCTGGTAGACCACTTTTTTGGACATATTGTAGCAGTTGAGTGGCTTCCCGCGCAAGCTGAAAACAGCCTGCGTCCTTACATTACGTGCTTTGGTGATAGATCCGCTGGCTGAGTCTCCTTCCGTAATGAACAGAGAAGAGTCCATGATTTCATTATCATCACCTTTCTTATCGTTGAAATGAACGCGACAGTCCCGCAATTTTTTGTTGTGAAGATTGGCCTTTTTGGCACGCTCATTGGCGAGCTTTTTGATGCCGGCTATCTCCTTGCGTTCTCGTTCGCTCTGTTGGATGCGCTTTTGCAAAGCTTTTGCAGCCTCGGGATTCTTGTGAAGAAAGTTGTCCAACTCGCGTTTGACAAAATCCATGACAAAAGAACGCATGGTGGGCCCATCAGGAGCCACTGATTGCGATCCAAGTTTTGTTTTGGTCTGAGATTCAAAAACAGGTTCTTCGACCCTGACCGATATGGCAGCGATGATGCCGGTTTGTATGTCCCTCGCATCATAATTCTTACCTGTAAAATCGCGTATGGTTTTTACGATGGCTTCCCTGAAAGCGGCTAAATGTGTACCACCCTGGGTGGTGTATTGTCCATTGACAAAAGAGTAATATTCCTCTCCGTATTGGTTGCCATGGGTGAGGGCTACTTCTATATCATCTCCGATCAGGTGAATGATGGGGTAGCGTATTCCTTCCGGATTGGTTTTATTCTTTAACAAATCCAGTAAGCCATCGCGTGAGTGTATCGTTTTTCCGTTGAACCTGATCTTGAGCCCGGCATTCAGGTAAGCATAATTCCACAACTGGTCCTCAATGAATTCAGAGCGAAATTTGAACTTTTTGAATACGGTGTCATCGGGCACAAAGGAAACGATGGTGCCGTTTTCCTCCGTCGTCTTGCCGATCCGTCCGTCCGAAACGAGATTGCCCCGCTTAAAAGTCGCTATTTTTGTCTTTCCATCCCTGATGGCCTGAACGATGAAGGTGCTGGACAAGGCATTTACAGCCTTGGTACCTACCCCGTTCAATCCGACTGACTTCTTGAACGCTTTGGAGTCATACTTGCCGCCCGTATTGATCTTAGAGACACAGTCGATCACTTTACCCAGAGGTATTCCCCTTCCGAAATCACGTACCGTAACTTTACCATCGCGTACATCCAATAACAGTTCCTTGCCATACCCCATCACATATTCGTCGATCGCATTATCTATGACTTCTTTTATCAGAACATAGATGCCGTCATCCTGTGTAGAACCGTCCCCCAGCTTACCAATGTACATGCCGGGGCGAAGCCGGATATGTTCTTTCCAATCAAGCGAACGTATATTATCTTCGGTATAGTTGATTTGAGACATGTCAGCGTTTTCTACACATTAAAACTAACAATTATTTGTTAGTCTCACTATTTCAAATACTTATGATTCAATCGCAAAAATAAAAAAGTAGCAATTCAATTGCCCAATATTGATAACGCAAAAAGCATATGTATATATTTTTAAATACCTTCGCCTCATGATTCTGGATCTGATTGCTGCCGTTATTATAACGTACGGGTTTTACCGCGGATATACAAAAGGTCTGATCAATACAGTTGTTGATACGATGTCTATCCTTGTCGGCTTGGTAATTGCCCTAAAGTTTTCACCCCTTTTGATCGGATACCTGCAAAAAGTAGTCAATCTCAATCCTTCAATTGAGTTTATCCTTGGATTTATCATCGTCTTTTTCGTAGTTATGCTTCTGCTTCGTTTCATTGGTGAACGAATTGAAGATCTATTAAAGGCAGTAAAGATCAATTTTATCAACCAGTTGGCGGGAGGTGCCTTATTGGGTTTTGTCTTTGCTTTTCTCATTGGTGCTTTGTTTCTCCTGTTGTCGCGTCTTCAAATCCTTACTGAGGGTGTAACATCTTCATCCACATTGTATGAACACCTAATCTCTGTTACGCAGGAAGGTGGATGGATCTTCGAGAAATTCAAGGTATTATTTACGGACTTCTGGGATCAGTTTATGTCGACCATCGATCAGGTTAAAGACCGCCTTGAATAGTCTCTCAATCATTGATGAGCTCCCATAATTTATCTTTCAATACCAATAGTCCCTCTCCTGTAATTGAAGAAAAAAATACGTAGGGTACACCTTCTGGCAAGGTAGGCCTGAGCAATTCCTTTAATTCTTCGTCGACAAGATCGCTTTTAGATATACCCAGCAACCTGGGCTTGAAAAGCAACTCCGGACTGTAGAGTTCGAGTTCGCGGAGCAATATCTGGTATTCTTTGTCTATTGAGTCGGTATCTGCTGACACCATGAAAAGCAGCACTGCGTTGCGTTCTATGTGCCTGAGGAAACGCAAGCCAAGCCCTTTACCTTCGTGTGCATTTTCGATGATACCGGGTATGTCTGCCATGACAAAAGATCGATTGTCTCTGTAGGCAACGATCCCCAGATTCGGTACCAGGGTGGTGAAGGGATAAGCTCCGATCTTGGGTTTGGCCGCACTGAGTACTGAGAGTAAGGTGGATTTGCCGGCATTGGGAAAGCCCACAAGACCTATATCAGCCAACAATTTTAGTTCGAGCACAAACCATACTTCCTGTCCTTCTTCTCCCGGCTGTGCATAGCGCGGGGCCTGGTTGGTAGCAGATTTGAAGTGCCAGTTGCCCAATCCGCCTCGTCCACCTTGTAGCAGGACTTCTTCCTGGCCGTGATGATCGATTTCAAGTATTTGTTCGTTGGTTTCGGCTATTTTAGCCACTGTTCCTGGTGGCACTTCCAAGATCTGGTCATCCCCGCTGGCACCTGTCTTGCGCGAGGCGCCGCCATGATCGCCATGTCCAGCAATAATGTGCTTGCGATATTTAAGATGGAGCAGGGTCCATAGCTGGTCATTGCCCTTAAGGATGATGTGTCCTCCTCTGCCTCCGTCACCGCCGTCGGGCCCGCCTTTTGGATTGAACCTGTCGCGGTGAAAGTGGGCACTGCCCGCACCCCCCGCCCCAGAACGACAGCAAATCTTTACATAGTCGACAAAATTCTGCTCTGCCAATGTTCTTTTTGCTATAAGGTGCCGACCACCTGGGACAGGCGTCTGTGGATCTCCGTGATTTCACCGATACCTGAGATCTTCTGGGCGAGGCCGCGGGTATGGTAATAATTATAGACCGGTGCCGTTTCCGCATTGTAAACGGCGATTCGATTTCTGATGACTTCTTCGCTGGCGTCATCAGCTCTTCCCGACATCTTTCCCCGTTCCAAAAGGCGATGTACAATTTCGTCGTCGTCCACGTCCAGCGCTATTAGCCTGGATATAGAAGTGGACATGCTGTCCAGCAGTGCGTCCAGGGCTTCTGCTTGTGGAATGGTGCGGGGAAAACCGTCAAAAATAAATCCATTGGCATCGGGAGACTTATCCATACGGTTCTTGAGCATCGCTACAGTTACCTGGTCGGGCACCAGCTCTCCTTTATCCATATAGGTCCTGGCTTTCTGGCCTAATGGCGTATTGTTGCCCAATTCGTATCTGAACAAATCGCCAGTGGAGATATGTTCCAGTTCAAACTTTTCGGCCAATTGTACCGCCTGGGTACCTTTGCCGCTCCCAGGGGGGCCAAATAAAATGATATTGATCATTGGTGTAGATTCTTGTTTCCTGAACAGAGATTTGATAAAGTCGATCACTCCCATCTTTATTGGTTCACGATGTCCGTTAATGATATCACCTTAAAGATCTTGGATTTCCAATAATTCGAAGCAAGGATATCCTGGGATATTACTCCTCTCGATGAAGTGCTGTGTACGACATATAAAGATTTCCGGGTAACTTTTGTTATGATGCTTACATGAAATACTTCCCCATTTTTCTTAAAAAATATCAGGTCTCCCGGCATTGCCGAAGAAAGGACGATGCTGGCTCCAAGTCCCGACTGTACTTCAGACGATGCAGGCAGGGAGTAGCCTGCTTTGGCAAAGGCATACTGCACGAGGCCCGAGCAATCAAAGACCCGCGGTCCTTTACCTGCATACTTATACGACGAACCTATCCTACTACTGGCTGCCCTGACGACATCGTCTCTGACATTTTTATAAGAAGGCTTTTCTGTAATGTTCTTTGCGGTCCTGCAAGCTGATATGCCGAAAAAAGTCAACAAGCCAAATACAGCTACTTTAAGAAAAATGATCCCATGATCCTCCATGCCCATAAGGCGAGGGCGATCATTAACTTCTTGACCGGCGTGTCGAAGCAAACTATTCTTCGTTTGCGGCTTCCTGCTCCTCTGTAGTTTCTTCTTCCTCTTGTTCTTCTTCTTCCAGCTCGGCGTCACCTTTCAAGGCTCTTGGCACGACCACAGACGCTACGGGTGTACTGGGATCAACCATCACCTCTATGCCTTCAGGTACTTCAATGGCTTTTACACGAATGGTACCTCCTAATTTCAACTTGGAAATGTCTACAAACAACTCGTCTACGAGATCTTCAGGGGTAGTTTTTATTTTGACGGTGCGAATGTTTCGGATCAGTTTACCACCATTCTTGACACCTGGAGACTCTCCTTTGAACCGTACAGGCACATCTGCTTTTAGCGCATGTCCTTCCACCAACTCGAGAAAGTCGATGTGCTCGATTTCATCGGTAACAGGGTGGAAATCCACCTTTTGAACAATAGCTTTGTGAGAACTGCTGCCGATTTGGATCTCAGCTAATTTAAGGTCTGGCGTGAAAATGACGGGCTTGACATCGTTGTGGTTGGTAGTGAATGATGTAACCCCGTTCTTGCTGTAAAGGACAGCGGGAATTTTACCTTCGGCTCTCACGAGCTTGGCAGCTCTCTTGCCGGACTCATTCCGGGGTTCAGCGCTGATTTGTACGACATTCATGATCTGGATGTTCTTATCTTTTACAAAAGGGCTGCAAAGATAAGTTTTGTTTTGAATTGATGAAAGTGAAAATGGATATCAGTCCCATTCGACTTCTCGCATCACTACATCTTTCATTCTTTTCCGGTTGATCAGACCAAAAAGTACCCCAAAGACGAATCCTCCGATGTGGGCCCACCAAGCGACACCGGATACCTGTGCGCTGACGGGACCTATGGAGCCGACACCCGCCATTAGCTGTTCTGCAAACCAGAACCCTAGGAATAAAATGGCCGGGATATGAAAAGGGAATATGATAAATAGCATTTTCACCTGTGACCGCGGGAACATGACGATGTAGGCCCCCATCACGGCGGATATTGCACCACTGGCTCCGAGGGAGGGCACGAAACCGGCGCAAAGGGCTGTAATCGATTCACACCCGCCGGGTGTGGCACAGGGAATACAGCAATTGGCCATTGCACCACCGCCTCCCGTAGCCATCGTAAAATAGATGTGAGCAGCTATTGATACGAGTCCTCCTGCTATGTAGAAAGAGATGAACCGAAGGTTGCCAACGATGGCTTCTATGTTATCCGCAAATACCCAAAGAAAGAGCATATTCCCAATGAGGTGCATCCATCCACCGTGGAGAAACATGCTTGATAACAAGGTGTAATAGTCCTTGCCACTGATAATCTCTCTTGGTATAGCCGCAAATTCACAGACGAGATTACCTGGTACAGAAAGTTGGAAGAGAAAAATGGCCACGTTAATAACGATCAACGAATAGCTGAACAGCGGCTTGTAGCCACCTTTTACATTGGTATCGCCTATGGGAAATAACATGAGTGGGAAGATAGGGAAATGGGAATAGAGAATGACGATTGATTGTCGCAGAATGTCGAAGCTAAGCGTATATCCCGCTGCATTATGGAAAAGATGTTCTGAGCGAAGTGTAGATCCAAGCCAGAGACGAACAGGTCCACTGCATAGGGGGGAGATGAAATTAGATTAGATATTAGGTGTGCAACAGGTGATATTTGATTTTGGAATTGAGAAAATCGAAATTGAAGTATATTTGCCATCCGTTTTGGCGTGGTAGCTCAGCCGGTTAGAGCGCAGGATTCATAATCCTGAGGTCGGGAGTTCAAGTCTCCCCCACGCTACAGCAAGACATGGGTTACGGATCAAATAATGTATTACGTTTATATATTATACGGTCTTAGTGACCATAAACTCTACAAGGGCTATACC
>JBFKOL010000035.1:0-21698 GCA_041628815.1 Saprospiraceae bacterium
AGAGGATACGCACAGAATGGCCGAAGCCAACAAAGCTTTCGCGCACTTCAGAGCATAACCACGAATACAATTACAGACATCGTTAATCATTTATAATGGCAAAAGATCTGAACTTTACCAGGAATATTGGTATTGCAGCACATATCGACGCAGGGAAGACTACGACTACAGAACGCGTATTGTACTATACTGGCTTGAGCCATAAGATCGGTGAAGTGCACGACGGCGCCGCCACTATGGATTGGATGGAGCAGGAGCAGGAGCGAGGAATTACCATTACTTCGGCAGCGACCAAGACATCGTGGAATTGGAAAGGACAGCAATACAGCATGAACATCATCGATACCCCGGGTCACGTCGACTTTACGGTAGAGGTTAACCGCTCCCTTCGCGTTCTTGATGGGTTGGTGTTCCTCTTTTGTGCGGTGAGCGGTGTCGAACCCCAGTCGGAAACCAACTGGAGACTGGCTGATAATTACAAGGTGCCCAGGATCGGTTTTGTCAACAAAATGGATCGCTCCGGTGCAGACTTTTTTAACGTGGTGAATGACGTTAAAGAAAAGTTAGGTTCTTTGGCTATACCCTTACAGGTGCCTATTGGTGCTGAAGAGACCTTCAAAGGTGTCGTTGACCTTATTACCAATGAAGCGAAAGTTTGGAACGAGGATGATATGGGTATGACCTATGAAACCATTGACATACCCGCTGACCTGGCAGATACGGTGGCAGAATGGAGAGAAAAACTTCTGGAAACAGTAGCTGAATACGACGAAACACTGCTCGAAAAATATTTTGAAGACCCTGACAGCATTACGGAAGACGAAATTCGCGCTGCAGTGCGTGCTGCCGTACTCGACCTCAAATTCGTCCCAATGATGTGTGGCTCGGCGTTCAAAAACAAAGGAGTCCAGGCAGTATTGGACGCAGTTTGTGCCTACCTGCCTTCTCCACTCGACAAAGGTGCAGTGAAAGGAAGACATCCCGAAACGGAAAAAGAGCTGGTGCGCAAACCGGACGTAGATCAACCCTTTGCAGCACTGGCGTTCAAGATTGCCACAGATCCCTATGTTGGTCGACTGGCTTTCTTCCGCGTTTATTCAGGTGCGCTCGATGCGGGCTCATACATCCTGAACAACCGTACCGGTAAGAAAGAACGAATTTCTCGCTTATACCAGATGCACTCCAACAAGCAAAACCCGGTAGATCGTGTTGAAGCCGGTGATATCGCTGCAGGTGTCGGCTTTAAAGACCTTAGGACGGGAGATACGCTGTCGGATGTCGGACAGCCCATACAGTTCGAATCGATGGTGTTCCCAGACCCGGTTATTGGAATCGCCGTAGAACCCAAGTCCCAAAAAGACATCGACAAACTGGGTATGGGGCTTGCCAAACTGGCGGAGGAAGATCCGACTTTCCAGGTGCGCTACGACGAGGATACCAACCAGACCATCATCAGTGGTATGGGTGAATTACATCTTGAGATCATCGTAGACCGGTTGCGAAGAGAATTTAAAGTGGAATGCAACCAGGGCCAGCCCCAGGTAAACTATAAAGAAGCTCTGACCACTACCGTGGATCACACGGAGCGTTTGAAGAAGCAATCGGGTGGATCAGGTTTGTTTGCACAGATGAGTTTCGAATTAGGTCCTGCAGATGAGGATTTCTTGCAAACCGAAGAATTCAAATCGGGCAAAACCGATATCCAGTTTGTCAATGACATCCATGGAGGTTCAATTCCAAAGGAATACTTCCCATCCATTCTGAAAGGTTTTAATGCCATGATGAGCAATGGCGTTATGGCGGGTTATACTATTGATAGTATGAAAGTGCGTCTCTACGATGGGCAGACACACCCAGTAGACTCCAAACCCATTGCTTTTGAATTGTGTGCCAAAGAAGGATTCAAGGCTGCGGCTTCTAAGGCCAACCCCATTCTTCTTGAACCCATCATGAAACTCGAGGTTGTTACACCCGATGAATACGTCGGTTCTGTGATCGGTGATCTGAATAAGCGCCGTGGCTTGCCCAAAGGTCAAGAGCAGCGCTCAGGAGGAGCCATATCCATCCAAGCTGACGTGCCGCTGGCGGAGATGTTTGGGTATGTTACCCAGCTCCGTACGATTACATCAGGCCGTGCCTCAAGCACTATGGAGTTTAGTCACTATGCACCCGTTCCTAAAACTCTGGCAGAAGAAATAATCGCTAAATCACGGGGCGAAGTAAAAGTTTGACCTCTTTCTTGAAGTTGTCCCAGGAAATTTCTACTTTTGCGCCCGCTTTGATGCGATACTATTTGAATTAATTAAGGTAATGAATCAAAAGATTAGAATTAAGCTTCGTTCTTACGATCACAATCTGGTGGATAAGTCCACGGAGAAGATTGTAAAGACGGTTAGGATGAGCGGGGCTGTGGTAACTGGTCCGATTCCGCTGCCTACTGAGAAAGAAGTATTCACGGTTTTGAAATCTCCACACGTGAATAAAAAATCTCGAGAGCAGTTTCAGTTGAGGACCCACAAAAGACTGATAGATATCTACACGCCCACTCAAAAGACGGTAGATGCACTGTCCAAGCTCGAGTTGCCCAGCGGGGTAGACATCCAGGTTAAGTTATCTTAAGAATTATTGATTAATAGTTCCGGGCGGCAGTCACGGCATGGTGCCGGGGCCGTACGGAGAGATCTATAAATGTCTGAAAATGAATGGCATTATTGGTAAAAAGATTGGTATGACCAGTTTTTATGATGACATGGGAAAAAACATCCCGTGTACCGTCATTGAAGCAGCGCCCAATTTGGTAACCCAGGTGAAGTCCGAGGACAGTGATGGATACCAGGCCCTGCAGTTGGGCTATGGTAACAAAAGAAAAAAGAATACGACCAAGGCTCAAATAGGTCACTTTAAGAAATCAGGAGGCAATCCCAAAAGAAAGCTGGTAGAATTCGAGTTGTATGAACTCGATAAGAAAGCCGGAGATGTGGTGACACTTACGGAGGTCTTTGATGTAGGAGATTACGTAAATGTAATTGGAACCTCCAAGGGAAAGGGATTCCAGGGTGTCGTCAAACGCCACGGTTTCGGTGGTGTAGGTGACCGTACCCATGGCCAGCACAACAGGGAGAGGGCACCAGGTTCAATTGGAGCCTGCGCCACTCCATCCAAGGTGATAAAAGGCATGAAAATGGGCGGACAAGATGGGGGTAGACGCGTGAAAACGACCAACCTTCGCGTCGTGAAAATTTTTGCTGACAAAAACCTTATCCTCATCAAGGGATGCGTGCCGGGTCACAAAGGTTCTTATGTGATCATTCAAAAATAGACAGTAGAAATTGAGTGCAATGAAAATTGATGTACTAAACATAGAGGGCAAATCCACAGGAAGGTCGGTCGATCTGCCGAAAGAGATTTTTGCCATAGAACCGAATGAACACGCCATGTACCTTGCGGTAAAGCAGTATCAGGCCCATCAACGTCAGGGTACTCATAAAACCAAGGAAAGAGCGGAGATAAAAGGATCGACGAGGAAGATCAAGCGACAGAAGGGCACAGGTACTGCCAGGGCGGGCTCCATAAAAAATCCGATATTCAGGGGCGGTGGTCGCATTTTCGGTCCCAGGCCGCGAACCTACAATGTCAAACTGAATAAAAAAGTGAGTAAGCTGGCCCGCGCTTCCGCATTGGCACAGAAAGCTTCCCAGGGTGGTGTTAAGGTAGTCGAAGATTTCACGTTCGACTCCCCGAAGACTAGCGAACTCCTTAGGGTATTCGCCAACCTCAGCCCCGAAGCCAAAAAAAGTCTGCTGGTTACAGGAGACTATGATGCCAACCTCTATTTGTCAGGACGCAATTTAAAAGAAGGTGGTGTTATGACAGCCGGAGATCTGAATACGTTTTCGATTCTTTGGTGCAATGATTTGATCTTAACTGAAAGCTCTTTGGAGAAGATCGCTTCTTCACTGAAACCATAATAGACTGAGATGGCCAAACAGATACTAATAAAACCATTGATCACGGAGAAAACCGAAACGGTGTCAGAAAAACTGACTCAATACACTTTTGTGGTCAACAGGAAGGCAAACAAAATCGAAATCAAAAAGGCCGTAGAACAGATGTACGGCGTCACAGTCGATGCAGTCAACACCTTGGTGATGCCGGGTAAGGCCCGCGTAAGAAATACGCGGTCCGGTCTTCAAAAGGGAATAAAGCCTGCCTATAAGAAGGCAATTGTTACACTTTCCGAAGGAGAGGAAATCGACTTCTTCGGGGACATCTAATTATAACGAGATGGCAATTAAAAAATACAATCCGATAACACCTGGACTTCGAACGAAGACCAGTCTGGATTTCAGTGAATTGTCCAAGGACAAACCTGAAAAATCATTGCTGGCTAAATTGAACAAGTCGGGGGGGCGCAACCATGATGGTAAGATGACCGTCCGTCAGCGTGGTGGAGGCCATAAAAGAAGGTATCGGATCATCGATTTTAAAAGAAACAAGGATGGTGTGCCCGGTGAGGTAGTGAGCATCCAGTACGACCCCAACAGGTCGGCTCATATTGCTCTGATACAATATGAAGATGGCGAGAAGCGATACATCATTGCACCCAATAAGCTGGCCGTAGGTGACAAAGTGGAATCTGGTCCTGGCATAAGCCCGAACATTGGCAATGCCATGATTATGAGCGAGATACCATTGGGTACACAAATACACGCAATTGAAATGAAGCCGGGCAAAGGGGCCGCTATGGCGCGCAGCGCTGGGACCTTTGCTACCCTGATGAACCGCGAAGGCAAATTCGTCATCATTAAACTTCCGTCCGGAGAAGTCCGAAGAGTACTGTCTTCCTGTCGCGCCACTATCGGTACAACAGGTAATGGTGACCACGGTCTGCAGGTATTGGGAAAGGCAGGCAGAAAGAGATGGTTGGGCAAACGCCCCCGGGTACGTGGAGTTGCCATGAACCCTGTCGACCATCCCATGGGAGGAGGTGAAGGAAAAGCCTCAGGAGGACACCCCAGATCGCGAACAGGTGTGATGGCAAAAGGTGAAAAGACAAGAAAAAAGAAGTCATCGGATAAATTGATTATAAGCAGAAGAAAAAAATAAGGAATGGCCAGATCAATAAAGAAAGGTCCTTATGTATATCATAAGTTGTTGGAAAAGGTTGAGAAAGCCCAAATGTCGAACAAGAAGACGGTGATTAAGACTTGGTCCCGTGCTTCGATGATCATACCCGACATGGTAGGACAGACAATCGCGGTTCACAATGGAAAAACCTTCATACCGGTCTTCATCACCGAGAATATGGTGGGACATAAGTTGGGAGAATTTTCTCCTACACGCTCCTTTAAAGGTCATTCAGGAAATAGAAAGTAAAGCATCCATGGAAGCAAGAGCAATATTGAGAAATTGTCCCATGTCGGCACGGAAAATGCGACTGGTCGCAGACCTCGTCCGCGGCAAAACGGTGGATGAGGCTTTGAATATTTTGAAATTTACAAATAAGGAAGCCGCTGGTTGGGTCGAAAAGACCCTGTTGTCAGCGATTTCCAACTGGGAAAACAACACGGACATGGCACTGAGTGCTGCCGACTATGATCTCATCGTAAAGACGGCATATGTTGGCGAAGGAACGATGCTGAAGCGATATCGTCCGGCTCCTCATGGCAGGGCACATAGAATACGTAAAAGAACCAACCATCTCACTTTGGTGGTAGAAAATACATTGGCCATAGACAAACAATTTGAAGCAGGCGCTTCCGAGGAAGAATAAAAAATTAAAATGGGTCAAAAGACAAATCCAATAGGCAATCGATTAGGAATCATAAAGGGCTGGCAATCCAACTGGTTTGGCGGTCACGATTTTCCCGAGAAACTCGTGGAAGACGAGAAAATCAGGCAGTACCTAAGTGTCCGTATTCAAAAGGGCGGAATTGCCAGGATCATCATCGAGC
This sequence comes from Saprospiraceae bacterium, assembly GCA_041628815.1. Classification (GTDB taxonomy): domain Bacteria; phylum Bacteroidota; class Bacteroidia; order Chitinophagales; family Saprospiraceae; genus JBFKOL01. Next base: position 5,955 of record JBFKOL010000035.1, read on the forward strand.
GCACTTTAAAGCGCATTACCGTGACCATCCACACTTCTCGACCCGGTATCATCATCGGAAAGGGAGGCCAGGAGGTCGACAGGATTCGAGAAGAATTGAAAAAACTGACCAGTAAAGAGGTTCAGATCAATATTGTCGAGATCCGCAAACCCGAATTGGATGCCAGTATTGTCGGAGACTCCATTGCCCGCCAACTGGAAGGCAGGGTCAACTATCGTCGAGCGATCAAAATGGCCATTCAGTCTACCATGAGAGCAGGAGCACAAGGTATCAAAGTGCGGATCAGTGGCCGCCTCAATGGTGCGGATATGGCCCGGACAGAAGAATATAAAGACGGCAGGATTCCTTTGCACACCTTCAGGGCCGATATTGATTATTCGCTGAAAGAAGCGTTGACGGTATATGGTAAAATCGGCATTAAGGTTTGGATCTGCAAAGGAGAGGTACTTGGCAAAAGAGATCTTTCTCCTAACGTAGGCGTCGACCTCAAGAAAGGCCGGGGTGGAGGACGCCGCGGAGATCGAAGGGGAGATCGGTCAGGAGGAAGAGGAAAAAGATAATAGCTTAAATGAATATCCATGTTACAGCCTAAAAGGACAAAGTACAGGAAACAACAAAAAGGTCGGAACAGAGGTCTTGCACATCGGGGTTCAACCGTAGCTTTTGGATCGTTTGGTCTTAAGGCGATACAGGGAGGACGTATCACCAGCCGACAGATCGAGGCTGCCCGTATCGCGATGACGCGATACATGAAAAGGGAAGGCAAGGTGTGGATTCGCATTTTCCCGGATAAACCGATTACGTCCAAACCACAAGAGGTAAGGATGGGTAAGGGAAAGGGTGCCCTGGATCATTATGTAGCCGTTGTTAGACCGGGACGTATCATGTTTGAAATGGATGGTGTCCCTTATGCCACGGCCAAGGAAGCGCTGCGTTTGGCAGCACAAAAATTGCCCGTATTGACCAAAACGGTTGTAAGAAGAGATTATCAAGAATAGACTATGGCAACGAAAAAATTTTTAGAGCTCCAGGACTTTACAGACCAGGATCTACTCAACGAGCTGAAAGAGACCCGTTTGCAGTATGACAAGATGAAATTTGATCATGCCATCAAAGGTCTCGATAACCCGATATCACTGAGGGACGTGCGCCGCGATATTGCCAGGCTCGCATCGGAGGTGAGCCGACGTGAATTGAAAGAAATCGATCCTGCTACACGAACCAAAATCAGGGCCCGCAGGAGACGCAATAAATAAATCCAAATGGAAAAGAACAAAAAACAAATTGTTGGCGTGGTTTCGAGCACCAAGATGGACAAGACCATTACGGTCATGGTACAACGTCGTCTTCGGCACCCCATCTACGGAAAGATGGTGAAAAAGACGAAGAAGTTTTTTGCACATGACGAAGCCAACGACTGCAACGAAGGAGACCTGGTCAGGATCCGTGAAAGCAGGCCTCTGAGTCGTAAGAAGCGTTGGCAACTGATAGAAATTATTGAAAGAGCTAAATAAATTTTGAATCGATGATTCAGCAAGAATCCAAGTTGGACGTAGCGGACAATTCAGGCGCCAAAAAGGTATTGTGTATCCGCGTGTTGGGAGGTTCTGGGAGGCGTTATGCCTCAATCGGAGACACCATCATTGTATCGGTAAAGGAAGCGGCACCTGGAGGTATTAAAAAAGGTACTGTTTCCAAGGCGGTTGTCGTTCGCACAAAAAAGGAAATCCGCAGGAAAGACGGCTCCTATATCCGGTTTGACGACAATGCCGTCGTCTTGTTGAATCCGGCGGATGAACCCAGAGGCACCAGGATTTTCGGTCCTGTCGCCCGCGAACTAAGGGAGAAAAATTTCATGCGTATTATTTCACTTGCCCCTGAGGTGCTTTAATCCTTTTGCCATGGCGAAGAACAACAAACCGCAAAAATTACATATCAAGAAAGGCGACAAAGTTGTCGTCGTTGCAGGTGCCTATAAAGGTGTCGAAGGACAAGTTCTCGAAGTGATTCCTGCTAAGTACAGGGCCATTGTCGATGGTGTTAACATCATGAAGAAACACCGTAAGCCAACAAATGAAGGCCCCGGAGGAATCAACGAGATCAATACACCTATCCATCTTTCCAACCTGATGTTGGTGGACCCCAAAACAGGTGAACCTACACGTGTTGGAAGAAAGATAGAAGACGGGAAATCCGTGAGATATTCTAAAAAATCGGGAGAAATCATAAGATAATGAGCTATACACCGAGATTAAAGGAGCAATATGACAATGAGGTCGTTCCAAAACTGATGGAGCAGTTCAATTACGATTCTATCATGCAGGTGCCACGTGTGCAAAAGATTTGCATCAATCAAGGTATCGGTGGCGCGACGCAGGATAAAAAACTAGTTGACAATGCACTCAGCGAATTAACCCTGATTGCAGGTCAGAAAGCGGTGCCGACAAAAGCACGAAAGTCTGTATCCAACTTCAAATTGCGGGAAGGAATGACCATTGGAGCGCGAGTTACCCTCAGAAGTACCAAGATGTATGAATTCCTCGACAGGTTAATAGCCGTGGCATTGCCGAGGGTTCGCGACTTCAGGGGTATCAATGATAAGAGCTTTGATGGTAGGGGAAATTTCTCCTTGGGCATTAAAGAACAGATCATCTTCCCTGAAATTGACATTGATAAAGTCGGTAAGATAAGTGGAATGGATATCACCATTGTTACATCTGCAGAGACTGATAGCGAAGCCTATGCCCTGCTCAAAGAGTTAGGCATCCCATTTAAAAATGCAAGAAACTAAATCTACCTATGGCTAAAAAATCAATCATAGCACGAGAGGCTAAGAGACAGCGCATGGTAAAGAAGTACGCAGCGCTGCGTAAAAAATTAAAAGAAGAGGGGCGCTGGGATGAACTGGACAAGTTGCCCAAAAACTCTTCTCCAGTGCGGTTGCACAACAGGTGCAAGCTTACAGGCAGACCTAAGGGCTATATGAGAAGATTTGGTATCAACCGGGTCACTTTCAGGGAAATGGCTTTGGAGGGAAAGATTCCGGGATTAACAAAAAGCAGCTGGTAAAAAGAGAATTATGTTAACAGATCCTATAGCAGACTACCTGACGAGAATTCGAAATGCCCAACAAGCGGGACATCGCGTAGTGGAGATACCCTCATCGAAAATGAAAAAGGGTATTACTGAAATCCTCTACGAGCAAGGCTATATCCTCAAATACAAATTTGATGATGAAGGAATTCAGGGTAAGATTAAGATTGCGCTGAAATATGATCCCAAAACCAAAGAGCCGGTAATACGGAAACTGGGCAAAATCAGCAAGCCTGGTCTCAGACATTATTCTTCAGCAAAAGATTTGCCGAGGATTATAAACGGACTCGGTATAGCGATTATCTCTACATCACAAGGTTTGATGACCGATAAAAAAGCGAGGCAGGAAAACGTCGGAGGTGAAGTGATTTGTTACGTCTATTAAAAAAGAAGTCATGTCGAGAATAGGAAAAGCACCCATACCACTGGCAGACGGAGTTACGGTCAACGTAGACGCCTCCAATGTCATCACCGTAAAAGGACCCAAAGGTGAATTGAAAGAAAGGATCCATCCCGACCTGAAGATCAATCAGGAAGATGGTGTTCTCATTCTTAAGAGACCTACCGATCAAAAACGTCACAAGGCTATGCACGGCTTGTATCGCTCTTTGGTGAACAATATGGTAATTGGAGTTTCTGAGGGTTATAAACTGGAATTGGAGTTGGTAGGTGTGGGTTACAGGGTGAGTAATACGGGTAACCTGCTTGAACTGACGCTGGGGTATTCCCACCCGATCTACTTTATGGCACCCGGTGAAATTTCCGTATCCACCGCCATGGAAAAAGGTAAAAATCCGCTAATCGTTTTAGAAGGAATAGATAAGCAACTGATCGGCCAGGTGGCTGCTAAGATCAGGGCATTCAGGAAACCAGAACCTTACAAAGGAAAAGGTGTGAGGTTCAGGGGTGAAGAAATCAGAAGAAAGGCCGGAAAGACAGCCGGATAATAATTATAGATTGTTTATATCATGAGATCATCATTGACACCAAGGAAAAAGATACATCTCCGCATCCGGAAAAATTCCTACGGTACGGCCGAAAGGCCTCGTTTGTGTGTATTCCGAAGCAACAAGGCCATTTACTGTCAACTCATTGACGACCTGAACGGAGTCACACTTGCCTCCGCTTCTTCCAGTGGTCTGGCAGCGTCGGGTACTAAGTCCGAGGCAGCCAAGGAAGTTGGCAAACAAATCGCAGAAAAAGCAAAAGGCCTCGAGGTAAAGCAGGTCGTATTTGACCGCGCAGGCTATTTGTATCACGGTAGGGTCAAGGCGCTGGCCGAAGGTGCCCGCGAGGGTGGTTTACAATTTTAAAAACAGAGACATATCATGGCAAATAAAGATTCCAGAATACGCGCAACTGATACCGAACTCCAGGAAAAACTGGTTAACCTCAATAGGGTGGCCAAGGTAACCAAAGGAGGCCGTACTTTCAGTTTTGCTGCAGTGGTAGTGGTCGGTGACGGTAATGGAACCGTAGGTTATGGACTGGGAAAGGCGCGTGACGTCTCTGAGTCCATTGCCAAGGCTGTGGACGACGCCAAGAAAAACCTCATCAAGTTTCCCATCATCAATGGCACGATACCGCATGAGCAGAAGGGAAAATACGGGGCTGGAAAAGTACTGATCAAACCTGCATCTGATGGTACGGGATTGATTGCCGGTGGTGCGATGCGAGCAGTACTTGAGATAGGCGGTCTGCACAACGCCCTGGCCAAATCCCAGGGATCCTCCAACCCCCATAACGTAATCAAGGCTACCATTGACGCTTTGAAAAAGTTGCGTAGTCCTGAGCAGGTAGCCCGTGAACGAGGCATTTCAATGAAAAAAGTATTTGAAGGATAAGCGATGGTTAAGATGAACATAAAGCTGGTGCGTAGTGTAATCGGCCAGCCCAAAGATCAGAAAGACACCGTTCGGGCACTGGGCCTCAGAAAGCTCAACCAGGAGGTGCAAAAGGATGTAAATCCACAAATTGCGGGAATGATCCGCAAGGTGCGACATTTATTGCAAATCGAGGAAGTCAAGTAATTATGGAATTGCATAATCTGAAACCGGCAAAAGGTGCCACAAGGAAACGCAAAAGAATAGCAAGAGGCCAAGGTTCAGGGCATGGGGGCACAGCTACCCGTGGTCACAAAGGTGCCAAATCCCGTTCTGGTTACAGCCGAAAGCGCAACTTTGAAGGTGGGCAAATGCCCCTCCAGATGCGTTTGCCCAAGCGCGGGTTCAAAAGCCCGGGAAGGGTGGAGTACGTCGTGTTCAATGTAGACAAACTGGAAGCAATTGCCGGCAAATTCAAGAAGAAGGAAATCAGTCCGGAAATTCTTTATGCCCTGGGCATAACAAAAAAGAACGATAAAATTAAAATACTGGGCAACGGAGAGCTAAAGAGCAAGCTTCAGGTGCAGGCTCATGCGTTTTCCGGCTCGGCCAAGGAGAAAATAGAAGCTACGGGAGGAAGTATCGAAAAAGTCTAAATTTCCGATGAAGAAGTTCATAGAGACCCTTAAGAATATTTGGAAGATCAAAGAATTGCGTAACAGGATACTGTTTACGCTGGCCTTGTTAATGGTGTATCGTTTCGGATCTTTTGTCATCCTGCCGGGAGCCAACCCGTCAGCGCTGGCAGAGGCTGCCGCAGCACGTGGCGCCAATGACATACTCGGGCTTATCAACACCTTCGCAGGTGGAGCATTCAACCGTGCCGCCGTTTTTGCACTGGGCATCATGCCGTATATTACGGCCTCGATCATCATCCAGCTTTTGGGTTTTGCGGTGCCGTACTTTCAGCGTTTACAGCAGAAAGAAGGCGAATCGGGAAGAAAGAAACTGACACAGATCACTCGTTGGCTTACGGTGGCTATTACCCTGGTACAGGGTGGTACCTATCTCGGTTATATAGCGAGTATTCCCGGCGCAATTTCACCTGAACTTTCGAGAACGGTCTTCTATTTCAGTAACATCATTATCCTATCGACAGGGACAATTTTTGCCATGTGGCTGGGTGAGAGGATTACTGAGAATGGTATAGGCAATGGTGTCTCACTTCTCATTATGATCGGTATCATTGCCACATTGCCTACTGCATTCTTCGCCGAAGTACAGTTGCAGCTCAATACGACAGGATTGTTCTTGTTCTTGATAGAGATGGTGGTACTCTTTCTCATCGTGCTGGTCAGTATCATGGTCGTTCAAGGGGTGCGGCGCATTCCCATCCAATTTGCGAAACGGATGGTAGGACGTGGCAGTAGCCAGGTGCCTATGGCAGGAGTGCGCGATTATATCCCTCTGAAGGTAAATTCAGCAGGCGTTATGCCTATCATCTTTGCCCAGGCCATTATGTTCCTGCCCATGACTGTAGCTCAGTGGGCCTCCTCATCCGGAGTACAGAACTCCCTGCTTATCAGTCTGAACAATTGGAAATCAGCGCCTTACAACATCATATTTTTCGTGCTTGTTGTGTTGTTCACCTATGTCTACACTGCTTTGCTTGTAAATCCTAAGCAATATGCAGAATATTTGAAAAGGCAAAATGCATTCATCCCAGGTATAAAACCGGGTAAGAATACACAGGATTTTATAGACACATTGACGACACGAGTTACACTGCCAGGTTCCATATTTCTGGGTTTCATATCAATTTTCCCGGCTTTTGTGGCATTGGCCGGTGTAAATGACGGATTTGCGATCTTTTTTGGTGGCACCTCGTTGCTAATCCTCGTTGGTGTTGTCTTGGACACTTTACAGCAGATCGAAAGCCACCTTCTCATGAGAAAATATGACGGTTTGGTCAAATCCGGAAAGCTGAAGGGGCGGAGTGGTATGCAGCCCATCGGCGCCGGCATGTAAAGGTGTCATGGCCCAGATTCATTACAAAACTGACGAAGAAATTGAAATTATCAGGCAGAACTGCCTCCTGGTCTCCAAAACACTGGGCCATGTGGCTTCTCTGTTAAGTGATGGTGTCTCTGGTGTCACCGTAGACCGTGAAGCTGAAACATTCATAAGAGACCATGGTGCAGAACCCGGGTTCAAAGGATACAATGACTTCCCCAACACCCTCTGTATATCAAAAAATGAAGTGGTCGTACACGGAATACCGTCGGAAGACCCTTTCATAGTGGGAGATATTGTTTCAATAGACTGTGGTGTTTATCATAAAGGTTATTATGGAGACGCAGCCTATACATTTGCGATTGGCGAGATCGATGCGGACGTGATGAAACTCCTTGTTGTTACCAGGGAATCATTACGGTTGGGAATTCAAGCGGCAAAAAAAGACAATCGAATTGGTGATATCAGTGCGGCTATCCAGGATTATACGGAGAAAAAACATGGATATGGTGTAGTACGAGAATTGGTGGGTCACGGTTTGGGCAGAAACCTGCACGAAAAACCCGAGGTGCCCAACTACGGAAAAAGAGGGAGAGGTGTCAAGTTGCAGGAAGGGCTAGTCATAGCCATAGAACCAATGATCAACCTGGGAACGCGTTCTGTCAAGCAGTCATCGGATGGATGGACCGTCTATACCAAGGATAGAAAGCCATCCGCACACTATGAACATACTGTTGCGATTCGCAATGGTACGGCGGACATTTTATCGGACCATGGAGTGATCGAAGAGGCCATTGAGAAAAACGAGAATCTTGAGAATATTTCATTAAAAAGTTAGATATTTGCACTCCCAAATTTTGTATGGCAAAAAAGAATTTAATAAAGCAGGACGGAATTATTGAAGAAGCGCTGTCAAACGCCATGTTTCGAGTGCGTTTGGAGAACAATCACTTGATTACTGCCACGATTTCGGGAAAGATGCGAATGTATTACATCAAGATTCTTCCGGGTGACCGGGTTGCGGTTGAAATGTCGCCGTACGACTTGTCGAGAGGAAGGATCACATTTAGATATAAATAGCGATGAAAGTAAGGGCATCGATAAAAAAGCGGTCTGCAGACTGCAAGATTATTAGAAGAAAGGGGAAGTTGTACGTGATCAACAAGAAGAATCCCCGTTTTAAGCAACGTCAAGGTTAAATAAAGTTATGGCGCGTATAGCTGGTATAGATTTACCCAAAAACAAAAGAGGGGTCATAGGTTTGACCTACATCTATGGTATTGGACCGAGCCGGGCTGCAGAAATACTTGAGCGATCCGATATTGACATGAATACCAAGGTAAAAGACTGGACCGACGACAACATAATGAACATTGCTCGTCTTATCCAGAACGAATACAAGGTGGAAGGAGAGCTCAGAAGTGAGGTCCAGATGAATGTGAAGCGTCTGATGGATATCGGCAGCTACCGTGGCGTAAGGCACCGTAAGGGGCTACCTGTACGCGGACAGAGAACGAGGACGAACGCTCGAACGCGCAAGGGTAAAAAGAAAACTGTAGCTAACAAGAAAAAAGCGACTAAATAACACGTAATGGCTAAATCCAGAAAGGCAAAAAAGAGGAAGGTCGTTGTTCAACCGGAAGGCTATGCATACATACAGGCCTCTTTCAATAACATCATCGTATCGCTTTGCAACAAGCAAGGCCAGGTTATTTCGTGGGGATCTGCCGGCAAAGCGGGATTCAGAGGATCTAAGAAAAATACGCCTTATGCCGCTCAAATGGCAGCATCCGATGCGGCACAGGTAGCTTATGACGCTGGTTTGCGCCAGGTGGAAGTTCACGTGAAAGGTCCAGGATCGGGACGGGAAGCCGCCATCAGGGCCATCGACGCAAATGGAATAAAAGTAGTCCGTATAAAGGACATCACCCCGCTTCCTCATAATGGCTGCAGGCCTCCTAAACGAAGAAGGGTTTAATCAATTCAGAAATTAAGGTTTAATGGCAAGATATACCGGACCAAGAAATAAAAAAGCTCGTGCCTTTGGAGAGGCAATCTACGGATCTATGCGCGCCTTTGACAAGCGCAAGTACGGTCCTGGTCAACATGGTCCTTCCAGGAGAAGACGTCAAAAGTCCGACTATGCGATTCAGCTGCTGGAAAAGCAAAAAGCGAAATATACCTATGGCGTTCTGGAACGACAGTTTAGGAATACTTTTGAAAAAGCTTCGAGCAAAAGTGGTGTAACAGGTGAGATCCTATTGCAGCTTTTGGAATCAAGACTGGACAATACGGTATTCAGATTGGGTATAGCCCCTACCAGGAGAGCAGCCCGTCAGCTTGTTTCTCACAAACACATTTGTGTAAATGGCGTAGTGACAAACATACCGTCTATGCAATTAAAGCCAGGAGACATTGTCTCTGTCAGGGGAAAGTCGCAGGATATGGAAGTTATTAAGAATAGCATATCCTCTCGCTCAGATGTGAGAAAATGGGGGTGGCTTGAATGGAATCCCGACCTGAAACAAGGTAAATTCCTAGAATATCCTGAGCGAGAAAAAATTCCTGAAAAGATTAACGAACAGTTGATCGTGGAATTATACTCCAAGTAATAAGGACCGCACCGAGTCATTCATTCATATTCTAAAGACGCAAATGCTATGAGCATACTTAATTTTCATAAACCTGATAAGATACTACTCCAAAAGGCAGACGATTTCGATGGATCGTTCGAATTCAAACCACTTGAGCCCGGTTTTGGGCAGACCATTGGTAACTCTATCAGAAGAGTGCTCCTTTCATCTTTGGAAGGATATGCCATTTCTGCTGTTAGAATAGCTGGAGTAGAGCACGAATTCAGCACCATCAAAGGTGTTGTGCAGGATGTCGTGGACATCATCCTGAATATCAAACAGGTCAGGTTGAAGAAACTGATACAGGAAGATGACACTGCAGAAGAAAAGATCTACCTGACCATCAGTGGCCAAGAGCAATTTAAGGCGGGCGACATCGAATCGTTCACCAATACTTTCAAAGTAATGAACCCCGATTTGGTCATTTGTGATATGGAGCCTTTTGTGAGTTTGGAAATGGAATTTGTCATTACCAAGGGAAGAGGATATGTCCCTGCTGACGAAAACCTGCCAAAAGATGCACCCATCGGAGTGATTCCAGTAGATGCGATTTACACGCCTATTAAAAAAGTGGCTTACAAAGTAGAAAATACCAGGGTAGGCCAAAAAACCGATTATGAAAAGCTGACGATCGATATTCGCACCGATGGTACGATCCACCCGGAAGATGCTGTAAAAGAAGCATCAAAAATCCTGATTCAACACCTGATGCTCATCACCGATGAGAACATCACCTTTGAAGATTCTACCAAACGCGAAGAAGATATTGTAGATGAGCACATACTTCACATGCGCAAATTGTTGAAGACTTCTCTTGAGGATTTGGACCTTTCGGTACGAGCCTACAATTGCCTGAAAGCTGCGAAGATCAACTCCCTGGGTGAGCTTGTGAAATTTGATACGCACGAACTGTTGAAATTCAGAAATTTCGGAAAGAAGTCACTCGTTGAAATTGAAGAACTTTTGACCCTTAAGGGTCTGACTTTCGGCATGGATTTGTCTAAATACAAATTGGATGAGGACTAATCTTCTCAAAATACAGCTATGAGACACGGTAAAAAATTCAATCATCTCGGACGAAAGAAAGGGCATCGCGATGCCCTTTTGATGAACCTCGCAAACTCCTTGATAGCCCATAAAAGGATCAATACGACCCTTGCCAAAGCCAAGGCACTGCGTGTTTATGTCGAACCGTTAATCACCAAGTCAAGGACTAACAATACGCATTCACGCAGGGTGGTCTTTAGCTATCTGCAGGATAAGCACGCGATTAACGAATTGTTTGGTCCGATAGCTGCGAAAGTTGGTGACCGTCCTGGAGGTTATACACGCATCATACGTACCGGGCATCGCCAGGGAGACGGTGCGGAAATGGCCATGATCGAATTGGTGGACTTCAACGAAGTGATGCTAAAAGCGAAGGAAGCAGCCGGAAAGAAGCGTACGCGACGAGGCCGGCGCGGAAAGGGAGGAGATGCTGCAGTTCAGACACCGCCGGTTGCCCCTGTAGCCGTGGCCGAAGAAGAGTAAACGTACAAACAGAATTCAAGAATCATAGAGAAAGCAGCGGTCTCCGATCGCTGCTTTTTTTATTTTATTACAGTTCTAGGAGCGCACCGGAGAGAACCGAGATGAGAAGACCTCAGAGCGTTTTCGAATCGAGGCGTGAAACAGCTTTATTATTGATTGGATTATAAATGAACCGTATTGCCAGGTTGCCAGTTTGAGTAACCAATAAAACCAGCTAAACTACTTCAAATCATACAACTGTCAGATCAAGTCCTAGCTACAACAGATTAAGTTTGATCTATTACAATGAATCAATCATCACTCTTTACTCAATACAACCTGTGGGTATTTATCAAAAGTCAGATATCGCTAGGCTCATTTCAGAATGCCACCTGAGTGTGTTTTGTCATTCGATTCCTTTTGCTGCGCTTTGGTCATCTTAATTCTTCTGTCTTCTCCACATTCCTGTTCGATTATTCTCACATATGGGACAACTATAATATATTTGCCGGCGATTTAATCGATAGTATGAACCCCTCTTCTCCACTCAATGCCCGGTTGCTGCTGGCGGATGGGACTTTATTCCATGCCACGTCTTTCGGCAAGTCAGGGATCACCACAGGGGAAATCTGTTTCAATACCGGAATGACCGGTTATCAGGAAATATTCACCGATCCGTCATACTACGGTCAGCTGATGGTGACTACCAATGCACATATTGGCAATTATGGTGTGAAGGACTCTGAAGTAGAATCGGACCAGATACAGATTTCCGGATTGATATGCAAGAATTTCACATTTGACTACAGCAGGAAGCTGGCTACGCAGAATGTCAAATCCTATTTTGAAGATCAGGGTGTACAGGTCATTTCAGGCCTGGACACAAGGGCATTGGTAAGGCATATCCGCAGTAAAGGGGCGATGAATGCACTGATTGCCTGCGAGACTGAGCATTCGCTGGAAGAATTGAAGGACATGCTCAGCAAAGTACCCAACATGGCTGGCCTAGAATTGGCCTCTAAAGTTTCCTGTGACCAATCGTATGAAATGGGAGACCCCGGGGCCGGCATTCGAATTGCGGTTATGGACTATGGCACCAAGAAAAACATATTGCGGTGTTTTGTCGAAAGGGGTTGCTATGTCAAAGTCTTTCCGGCAAAAACTTCTTTTAAAACCGTTGAGCAATGGCAGCCCGACGCATACTTTCTTTCCAATGGTCCCGGAGATCCGGCGCCAATGGACTATGCGATTGATCTGGCTAAAAACGTCTTGGACACTGGAAAGCCTCTATTTGGTATTTGCCTTGGCCATCAAATCCTCGCCCTGGCGTTGGACATTCCAACATATAAAATGCACCACGGTCATCGCGGTATCAATCATCCTGTAAAAAACCTGATCACGGGACATTGCGAGATCACGTCACAAAACCATGGTTTCGGGGTCCATCCTGATGAGATTGCCAGGAAAACAGAGGAAATTGAAGTTTCTCACATCAATCTCAATGATGCGACTGTCGAAGGAATCAGACATAGGTTCTTGCCGGCATTTTCTGTCCAGTACCATCCCGAATCTTCACCTGGTCCGCATGACAGCCGCTATCTATTCAATGACTTTGTAGAAATGATCAAAAAGAATAAAAAATGAGTGAAATCGTCGATATCATAGGAAGACAGATCCTCGACTCCAGGGGTAATCCTACTGTAGAGGTAGAGGTATACACAGATAGCGGATCCATGGGACGGGCGGCTGTGCCTTCCGGTGCATCCACCGGAAAGTATGAAGCCGTCGAGTTGCGTGATGGAGACAAGAATATATATCTGGGCAAAGGTGTATCCAGGGCCGTAGATCATATCAATTCCACGATTCTTGAAGAACTTGCCGGTGTGAGCGTGTTTGACCAACGAGGAATTGATGAGTTTTTAAACCACCTCGATGGTACACAGAACAAGTCGAATCTCGGTGCCAATGCCATCCTTGGGGTGTCGCTGGCTGTAGCCAAGGCAGCTGCAGAGGAGTTGGGCATGCCACTATACAGATATGTTGGCGGGGTCCATGCACATGTACTGCCGGTACCCATGATGAACATCCTGAACGGAGGATCGCATGCGGATAACAGTATTGACTTCCAGGAGTTCATGATTGTTCCGATCGGAGCAGAAACATTCCGTCAAGGGTTACGGATGGGTGTCGAGACCTTTCATCACCTGAAAAAAGTACTCAAATCCAAAGGCTACTCTACCAATGTGGGTGATGAAGGTGGTTTTGCCCCCAATATCAAGTCCAACAAGGAAGCCATTGAGATTGTTCTTCAATCCATTGAGTCTGCAGGCTACCGGCCTGGGGAGGATATTTATATAGCCATGGATGCCGCTGCTTCTGAGTTTTACGATGAAGAAAAGGCGTGTTACGTACTTCATAAATCCAGTGGCAAGGAAATGTCCACTGCCGATATGATTGCTTATTGGAAAGGGTGGTGTGACCAGTATCCCATCTTTTCCATCGAAGATGGATTGCACGAGGACGACTGGGACGGATGGGTTGAGTTGACGAAGGCTTTGGGAGATAAAGTGCAATTGGTAGGAGATGACCTTTTTGTGACCAATACCAAAAGATTGCAAAAAGGCATTGACATCGACGCCGCAAACTCGATATTGATCAAGGTTAATCAGATAGGGAGCTTATCTGAGACCATCGATTCAGTGGCATTGGCCACCAGGCATTCCTATACAAGTGTCATGAGCCATCGTTCAGGTGAGACAGAAGATACAACAATCGCCGACCTTTCCGTGGCACTGAATACCGGACAGATCAAGACGGGTTCGGCTTCGAGAAGCGACAGGATAGCCAAATACAACCAACTGCTGAGAATTGAGGAAGAATTGGGGGATACCGCGGAATATCCAGGTAAGGCCATATTGAAGTGATACAGTACAATGGTTACACCATGAATGTTGGTGGCCTGAGTTTTCTTACAACTTTGTATCTTTGTGACGGATCATTTTATTGCAGATGAAAGCGTCGATTATTTCTTGGAACAACAGTTGGTTGAACAAATACACCATCACAGCTTTGATTTTTTTGGTGTGGATGGCCTTTTTGGACGACAAGTATAATTTACTTAAACAACACAAACTCTCGAATAAGGTAGAGAATCTTCAACTACAAAAAGAACAGTTGGAATTGGATCTCAAAGAAGCGATCGTGGAGTATGAAGAACTGCACAAAAATCAGGAGAAATACGCCCGTGAAAAGTATTTCATAAGTAAGGAAGGAGAGGATGTGTTTATCATAGATTCAAAATAATCAATGAGCGTTTTAGTCAATAAGCACAGCAGGGTAGTTGTGCAAGGATTCACTGGTAAGGAAGGGACTTTCCACAGCAAACAGATGATTGAGTACGGAACTCAGGTGGTAGGGGGTGTTGTCCCTGGTAAGGGAGGCCAGCGCCATCTTGACAAACCTGTTTTCAACTCGGTGGAGGAATCCGTACGTAAGGAGGGTGTTGATACATCCATTATATTCGTTCCCCCTAGGTTTGCTGGCGATGCCATCATGGAGGCTGCAGACGCAGGTGTAAAGGTCGTGGTGTGCATCACCGAAGGTATTCCCGTGCAAGACATGGTCAAGGTAAAGCACTTCCTTGCCGGAAAAGAAACTAGGTTGGTAGGTCCCAACTGCCCTGGCATAATTACACCCGGAGAAGCCAAGCTGGGTATTATGCCTGGATTCATTCACAGAAAAGGTACTATAGGCATTGTATCCAGGTCAGGTACACTGACCTACGAAGCGGTTGACCAGGTCACCAAGACAGGTATGGGTCAATCGACGTGTATAGGAATTGGTGGAGACCCCATTGTCGGTACCACAACCAAGGAAGCGGTGGAACTCCTGATGAACGATCCGGAAACAGAGGGCATCATCATGATAGGCGAAATTGGCGGGGGCATGGAAGCTGAAGCTGCCCGTTATGTAATGGCAAATAAAACAAAGCCAGTGGTAGGTTTTATCGCCGGACAAACTGCTCCTAAAGGTCGCACTATGGGACATGCAGGTGCCATCATTGGTGGAAAGGAAGACACTGCTGCCGCCAAAATGAAAATCCTCGAAGAATGTGGCATCACGGTCGTTAAATCACCTGCCGATATTGGCAGGTTGATGTATGAAGCTGTGTCGTAAACCTTCTGGCTGCAGGTTTTCAGGATACAAACTGCAAGTTATCTGGTTGGATGCACAGTGCTCCATTCAAATTCTGCGTATATCCCATCACATAATGGATATCAGATGACTTTTGTCATTTGGAAGGCATTGAATTCCTGGGTGGAGTAGCTCAGAAAGCTCCTTATAAATTAGCTTTGGACATTGTGCGGCCTTCTTTTGGATACCTAAATACGAACTTTCGAATATACCAGTATATAACTCTACCTCTCGCTCGCGATTCATTTGACCCAAGCGTCAAGAAAGTTTGTTAACCATGCTCTTCTTCAACTCCAACTCTTCACCCGCAATGTAGTAACCTTACAAGCACTAGTTGTGGTAGGCAGAGTTATGTACCAGCGTGGTACCGCATTCACCACATGCCGTAGCGCTACCTGCTCCGCCGGCATGGCCATTGGGGCATATATAATGCCAAACGCCGGAAGCATTTTGTGCAGGCTCTGTGGACGAGGTGGCAG
>JBFKOL010000036.1:0-21556 GCA_041628815.1 Saprospiraceae bacterium
AGATGCTATCATGGCGTCAGATCTCGACCACCAGACCACGGCCAGCAACAGCCCTCTAATCCCCAAAAATAGCATTAGGGCATACCACACTGCAAAAGTTGTGAACGGTGCCATGAGCAAAAAAACTGCTATATATATGGCGAGGGCGGCCACCATGGTATTTCTCATCCACCCGGACGCGGTCAGACCTATGAAAACTCCATCCCATATGTAACACCATACTGCTATTAAGGGCAGGACAATTAACCAGCCAAGGGTCTTTCGCGTAAGAGAAAGCACTTCCGGATCGTCGGTATAAATGCGAAACAGACTTTGTCCTCCTATTCCAAAAAGTATGGCATAGAAGATGGCGACCCCAAGGCCCCAAGTAAAACTCCTGGTGACCACCTTTCTCACCATGGTCGGTTGCCTTGCTCCGGCATATTTGCCCACCAGGCTTTCGGAAGCAAATGCGAATCCGTCAATACCATAGGACATCCAGTTGATGAACTGCATCAGGATGACATTGGCTGCCAGAACCAACTCTCCTGCGCTGGCTGACTGGCTGTAGAAAAAGGCAAAAGCGATGGTAAGGCACAAGGTCCGGATGAAAAGATCGATGTTCACTTTAAAGAAATCCGCCAGGCGCCCTGCTGCCCTGGATGACGTGTCCACAACTATTTGGCGGTATCGCCAAATAATGAGTAGGCCTGCAAACAGCAGACCCGCGTATTGGGCTACCAGCGTGGCAATGGCGACTCCACGGATTCCCATATCCAGACCCAGGACCATATAGAAGCTTAGGGCGATGTTGCATACGTTTATCAAAAGTGTTATAAACAGGGGATACAAAGCGTTCTGCATGCCGAACATCCAGCCGATTACAGAAAAAAGTGCCAGGCTGGCTGGCGCTGCCCAGATTCTCACGCTGAAGTAGGCAGACACAAGTTCCACCTGGTCGGGCGGAACATTCAGGAGGGAAATGGCTGCTTTGAGAATCGGTACCTGCGCAAGGATCAATACAATCGCGATCAGGAGGCTCAGACCCACAGACCGACTGAAAACCCAGGTTATTTCCCCTACTCCTCCTTTGCCATATGCCTGCGCCGTCATGCCCGTGGTACCCATGCGCAAAAAACCAAAATTCCAATAGATGAAATTGAATATCATGCTACTGAGACCTACCGCACCCAGGTGGACTGGTGAAAGATGTCCCATCAAAGCAGTATCCACGGTGGACAATAAAGGCACCGAAATATTGCTTATAATATTTGGTGTCGCAAGATTGAGTATTTCCCTGTTCAGCCTGGACATCATGCCGGTTCAGCCGGAGCACAAACATACTATTATCCGTACGCCGGCAGTGCTAAAAGGAGCAGAATGAGATGGTATTATTCAGAAAAATTTAGATTTTGCAAAAAATGAAACAACGGCTGTTTCGCCTGTTAAAAGAATTAATCGCCTTCTTGACCAATAAACGTTTTATATACCACCTTCTCGGCATAGCCGCATTTGTAATCATCGTCATATTCGGCGTGCTGCAATGGCTCAAGATCTATACCCACCACGGTCAGCAACTTGAGATGCCGGATTACATAGATGTACCATTTGATGAGGCTCAGAAAGATGCAAAAAGCAAATCCTTTGAATTGATCGTCAATGATTCAGTTCATATCGTTGGTGTGCCCGGCGGGATCATCAGGTTGCAAAATCCACCGGGAGGCTCACTGGTCAAGCAAAACAGGAAGGTCTATGTAACAGTTACCAAGTATACCGCTGACAAGATTGACCTTGCCGACCTGTACGAGATCTATGGCGCCAATTACGACCTCAAGTCGGCTGAAATGCGCGGCAGGGGGCTCAATACGGTGGTCATGTCAAGGCGTTACGATGCAGCGGAAAACGTCATTTTGGAAGTGTGGTACCGTGGTGAGCGAATTATCGGACGAGAAGCTCCGCCAGAACAACTACTCGTGGACAAAGGAAGTACCCTGGAATTTGTGGTTAGCAGCACTTCACAAGGTAATTTTATCATTACGGATGTACGCAACAAGCCGGTAAACACCGCCAGGTTTATGCTAAGAAAATTCAGGATCGGTACCATTACTTCAGTCGATGGTTCTCCTATAGAAGATGTGGAAAATGCCATTGTCGTAAGCCAGGATCCATCGGCCAATACCATGGGGACTGTGGGCCAGGTTGTTGACCTGGTGGTAAGAAAACCGGATTAATAAATTAGAATTTATTCTTCCACATCATCGACTCGACAGGTTTCATGGTACGCCGCACATATTTGGCATTTTCCTTTTTGTTGTAGTAGTTGGTTATGGAGCCATCGACGGTGAAATAAATGAGCTGTCCTATCGGCATACCCGCATAGATACGGACGGGTTGTACACACGAAATTTCGAGGGTCCAGGTGTTACAGAAACCGACATCTCCCTTGCCGGCTGTGGCGTGAATATCGATGCCCAGCCTGCCTATGCTGGATTTTCCTTCAAGAAATGGCACAGCATTGTGTGTCTCCGTATATTCTTCGGTCACCCCGAGGTATAGTGTGCCCGGGATGAGCACGATTCCTTCTTCGGGGATTTCGATATAACGCACTTTGTTGTGTTTTTTGGCATCGAGCTGATGCTCAAGGTAAGTGGCCAAAGTTTTTCCAAGGTGTACATCGTACGAATTGGTGCCGAGGCATTCTCGCCTAAAAGGATCTATGACGATCTCTCCGTTATTGATGCCTTCGAGAATCCTGTTATCGGTCAATATCATTCTCTTTCAATTTATCCGCTGCCTTTTAATGGAAAGGCAGATCAAATAACAAAGTTATACAATATGAGGATTGCAGTTACACCGAGGCTGAGCCTATCTTTACAATTTTAACCACTCATGGCACTTATAGGACAATTCTCAGAACGCGGTTGGGGCAACTGCCTACTGTGGCAAATTGATGAGCCGGAAAAATATTTTCTCCACTACCTGGACCAGTTTGCCCCCCATTTTCCCTCCGGCTTCGAAGCATGGCAGCCTCGAAGAAGAAAAGAATGGCTTGCAGGAAGGTACCTTCTGACCCATACTTTGAATTGCACCCTGGCCGATGTGGTTACGGATGATTATGGAAAACCGCACCTTGCTCAGAGGGGCATTGAGATTTCACTTTCTCATACAGCCAAATGGGTGGCCTTGCTGTATCACGAGGCACCTGTAGGGTTGGATATCCAGAAGTTCAGGGGTGATATTACACACTTGCAGGACAAATTCAGTGTGCCGCATGACCTGGAACTGGTGAAAAAATCTTTCTCCGAAGCATGGAGAGCCTATGTCATTTGGTCAGCCAAGGAAGCCATGTACAAAGCATTTGGTCGACGACGCCTTGACTTTAGGCGCCACATCTTGCTGCAAGAACTCGATGAGCATGATGGGGCGGTCACCTTCCAAGGTGTTATTTCACGAGAAAGATATACCGTATTGTACGATGTGCACGTAATGCTTTTTCAGGACCTGGTAATTGCACGGGCTATCACTCGCCAGGGATAATGCTTCCCCAGGAAGTCCCAATCCTAGTCACGCCCGGGAGTCGTCACCGGAGCGAGAATAAGCCTTTCGTATTGCACTGCTTCTATTTTGTCTCTGGAATACAACAGTGGAAAAAACTGATCACTGGCCCATATTTCGAATAAATTGTCGTAATGAGGATGATCGGGGTTCCCGTGTTGTCCTGGAGCATTGGTGGCGAGACATTGATCCCATTCCACGAGATCCACGATCATCCTGAAGGACCCACCGGATACCTGGTTGTCGGCACTGCTCGTATTGTTGACAGTATAGCTATTGCCTCCCCTCGGATACGGGCCAACATTAAGTTTGGAAGCCATAGTTTCATTGACGGCGTACCCCAGAGGATGACGTATCCAGACGTGTTTATAATCTTCCTGTCCATAGACCCAGTCTTCGATTTGGGGTCCCAGGCGTTCGGCAAGATCCTGTACGGCCAATTCAAATGTCTTTTTTAAAAATTGGTTGCGGCCCTGGACAGGATCCGTGCCAAACTTACCATCGGGCAACACCAACCACTGAACGATTTTCTTCATCTGGATATCAATGAATGGGTGCGCTTTTTCGGGTACCATGAAGTCCTTCATTTCACTTCTTATACGCCGCTCAAAAGCATTGTAAATACCTGCCTCGACCGATGAAGCCTTCATGTCGTAATCCCATCCGGCTAATTTGCCTGCAGCCTCTTGAGTCGTTGAATCCCTGAAAGACGAATGAAGCAGCAGGGGAACCAATTGCCTTGCAGGTATCGAAATATGGTCAGTCTGCAAATGGGTCATATCCGCAATGCTGTGCCTGGTGCCGCTGCTGAGAACCTCCATGACCCTGTCACCCCGGTACGGATCCGACCAGTTGAAGCCAATGGCGTCCCACAGTTCATAATCCAGCGGTGTGACGTGCTCGTTCGAGGTATTGATGATTGCGGACTGGGGGTTGTACAAGGAGGGTTTAGCGATGATAGGGAGGTAACCATCCCATTCATGCGATCCGTCACCCGGGACAGGAACAAGACCACTCCAGTGGCGCCGTACAGGCGCAATCCCTACCGCTTGCCATCCAATGTTTCCATTTCTGTCTGCCCAGACCATGTTCTCGCCAGGAATATGGCTGTAGTTACAGGCTGCCCTGAACGATTCGAAGTCATGGGCCTGGTCCATCCTAAGGCTGGCGAGGTAGGGTGATCCTCCGATTTCAAGCCAGCCACAACGGATGGCATAGGCGACGTTCAAGTCAGCGTCGTGGAAAACCACCGGTCCGTGCCGAGTGTAGCGCAATGCTACGATGTGTGGTTCCTCTCCTTTGACAGAAATAGTGTCCGTAATGATGCGCATATCTTCCCAGTTGTTTTTATAGGCATATTGGTCGGGATCCTCCGGGTTCAATCGGTATACATACAAATCTTCCGCATCTGTATTAAAGACGGTCAGACCCCAGGCTCCGAATTCGTTGTGACCAATGGAAATTCCCGGAATGACAGGCTCACCACCTCCGATGACATTCCATCCAGGACCGACGAGATGCGCCATATAACGAAGAGATGGGGCGGAATGCCGGCGGTGAGGATCATTGGCCATGATGGGATATCCACTTTCTGTCAAAGACCCGGATATCACCCAGTTGTTGCTGCCCATATCCGCAAGTGCATCCGCCGAAATCAGATCGTCCTCCGATCTAAGCTCATCAAGCCGCAGTCCATAGTTTTCTTCGCTATTCCTGTGTTGAGGAACAATATCACCGGGCAGAAACCTTACCGGCCGACGAAAAGCATTGTAAAGCCCCAGAATATCTTCAAACAGGTGATCCTGGTTTATCTGTTCATCAAGGACCAGATCGGGATCTTTGGGATGAAACCACACCAGCTCTTTAACCTTTTCCTGGCCGAGCAGGCTCACCGCTCTGGCCATATCCAGTTCAGTACCAATATTACCAAGCAATCCCTGGTGTCGCGATATGACTATTTCAGGTGTCCACTTCTCCGGAAGGATACCCAATAGGTTAAACTCAACGGGTAGATTTTCAGGATCCCGCCGTGCGAGATCAATGTAAGCATTCACCCCATCGACATAGGCACTGATGATCAGCTTTCCGCGGTCGTGGTAATAATTCATCTCGCGGTCCATATCGCCCCTGAACTTAAACAAGCGGGTGCCAATATCTCTTTCCAACTCCCGTCTTCCCAGGATTTCTGCTACTGTCCCGGTGGCCTGCCTCCTCCATAATTCAAACTGGAACAAGCGGTCCCTGGCGGCATAGAAGCCCTGTGCAAAAAACAAGTCGTACTCATTATCAGCATAGATATGGGGTATTCCCCAGACATCTGTTATGATTTCAACCGTATCGATCAAATTTACAATCGGTACCACCGGTTGCTGGGCCTTTGCATGAAATGCTAAAAACCACAGTAAGGTTAATTTGAAATAGTTGTACTGACTCATCATTTTCTGTTTTGGTGATCTGATCATGAAGCATCGAAAGTGACCTATGTCAATATGAACACTGAAGACTGTCATCATTGATCGGAAGGTGTGATGATAGCTTTAATGTTAAAATTAGTAAAATGAAACTTTTCGACACTTCCTTCCACATCGTCCTTTACCGCTACTATTTACAGATGGTTGTAGTCGTGGTTTCTTTTTTGATTGGTCTTCCGTGGCTGGCATTCCTGGCACTTCCTATCTTTCTGAGTGCCTTTATGGACATCAACTTTACTTCACCTTATAAAAACCTTGCCCGGAAAGGACCAGTAGTTCGAATTCAAGGAATGAAAGAATGCCAGAAGGCGGCCTGAATTATTGAGGCATTCCTTCCAGGCCGTCTTCATCAAGAATTCGAATAAGGCTACCGTTCACCTCGATCATTCCTTCGGCCTTGAAGTCGGAAAGGGTCCTTATGAGTGTTTCCTTGGCTGTTCCAGCCATTGCTGCCAGGTCGTCGCGGCTCACTTCAAACTCGAGGCGGGCATTCTTATCCTTGACCCCGGCTCGTTCGGCAAAGTTAAGGATAGCATTGGCGACCTTCTTTCTTACTGAACTGTATGCGAGATCGATGAGTTGTTGCTGTGTATGAGACTCATCCTTGGCAATCATTTTGATGAACTGGGCAGAAAAATCCCTATTGTTGAAGAGCAGCAATGAAAAGTCTTCTTTCGGAATAAGCCTTATTTCACTGTTATCCAATGCGACTGCATTGTCCTGGTAGCGACCGTCACGGATCAATGTGAAATGTCCAAAAAATTCTCCGGGCTTGTGGATGCTCGTAATGAGTTCTTTACCAAAGTCGTTGGATTTGTATCTCTTCACTTTTCCGGAGACGATGAAAAACAGCCACCGTGCCAGCTGTCCTTCTTGGTAGATGTACTCCTTTTGGCCGTACATCCGCACTTCACGGTCCGAGGACAATTTATCAAATTCTTCGTGCGCCCTGGCTTCCGAAAAGAAACGCTGGAGTCCCTCTTCGGAACGGTCAAAAGCCGTTCGGACTTTCTCGCTTTTATGCAATCTCATCTCGACAGCTTCCAGTAACTCCGTATCGTCAAAAGGCTTGGTTATATAGTCGTCTGCACCAAGTCCCATGCCTTTCCTGAAATCCGACTTCTCTGCTTTCGCCGTAAGGAAGATAAAGGGAATGCCGTGCGTATTGGCGTTGTTTCCCAGTATTTTCAAGACACCGAAACCATCAAGTTCGGGCATCATGACGTCGCATAGAATGAGATCCGGAGAATCCGAAATTGCACGCTGGACTCCTTCCTTGCCATTGGCGGCGGGTACTGCATCATATCCCGACAGCTCTAGTATTTCGCACAAATTCTCGCGAACCTCAGCATTGTCCTCGATAACAAGTATTTTACTCATATTTCCTGTTTGGAATCCCAACTTCAAAGGTGGTCCCAAGACCTTCCTGACTTTCAAATTTAATGTATCCGCCCAAAAGATCTACATACTGTTTGACAATGTTCAATCCCAGACCCGTTCCCTGCACGTTTACCACGTTAGAAGCTCGGAAAAATCGGTTAAAAAGATGTTTTTGTTCCGCCTGAGGAATTCCTATCCCCTGGTCTTTAATGAGGACCATGACCAGTGTTTCGTCGACCGTGACAGAGCACTCTATGATTGTATGAGGGCCGGAATATTTGATGGCATTGGAAACCAGGTTGAACAGGATATTTTTGAGTATGCGTTGATCTGTTCGAATGATTTCGAGACCGCTATGGGTATGATTGACCACCTGGCCTTCCTTGAGAAGCCCTTGTACCTCGTCCACAACCAGGAGACACATCTCGCGTAAATTAAAGGCTTCAGTTTCTATGCCGACATGCCCTTCTTCAAGTTTGCTGAGTGACAGAAAATCGTTCAGTATCCCGGTGAGGTTGGCAACGGCTGATTTAATACGCTTAACGTGTTTTTCCCTGTTATCGAATTGTGTTGTTTCGGGGTAGCGACTGATCAGGACAGCACTAGAAAGTATGGTGCTCAAAGGTGTTCTGAATTCGTGCGACGCTGTCGAAACAAATCTCGACTTGAGCTCATTTAATTCCATTTCCTTGCTAAGCGCCACTTTCAGTTCCTCTTCACTTCTTTCGAGGCGCCTGTTCGTGCTGAGCAATCTGTTTACTACCTCTTCGAGCTCGAGCGTTCGCTCTTCCACCTTGTTTTCCAGTTCTTCGTTCATCCTGATCAGTTTCTCCTGTATTGTCCTGACTTCCGACAGGTCATGCAGGATACCGGTGAATATCACTCTGTCGTGCAGGACCACTTCACTTACAGCAAGTCGCAGGTGAAAAGTAGTTCCGTCTTTTCGCCGTCCTATCACTTCGCGTCCAATACCAATGATCTTGGGCACTTTTGTTTCCAGATAATTCCTGATGTATCCATTGTGTTCTGACCTTCGAGGTTCGGGCATGAGCATGTTGATATTGTGCCCGATAATTTCTTCCTGGTCGTATCCAAACATTCGGGCTGCAGCGGGATTGACAGATTCCACAATCCCATTTGTGTCAATGGTGATAATGCCATCGATGGCCGTATCAATGATGGCTTTCAATTGAAGTGCTATGTTCGATCCTGTACTCATGTGATCAACATGGACAATAGCCACAAATATCAGAAAATTGAAGGTTTATGACTTAAATCATAAAAACTGTTGACACATGTCATAACATGCTCCACACGGTTTTAGGAATTTGTGCGTAAATAACAGTTTGACTATGAACTTACTAGCACCTGTATCTACAATTATGACCAAAAAGATCGTCACCGTCAAGACCAGCGACTCCCTTGTCACAGTGGGTGAGTTGTTTGACAAGCATCTGATCCATCACCTTCCCGTCCTCGATGGTGATAAGCTCATAGGCATGATCAGTAAATCTGATTTTCTGTTGTTCCGGCGTGGATTCTACGAAAGCCGGACTGAAGAAAAGTACGATCAATTCAGGTTGAGGAATCACAAAGCCAGCGACATCATGACCAAAGGTCTCGCCAAGCTTGATGAAGGTGATAAAATCAACGTGGCACTCGAGGTATTCAAAAAGAATTTTTTGCATGCCTTACCCGTGATGCGCAATGATAAGTTGGTGGGCATCGTGACTGCCCACGACATCATCAAACACCTGGCCGACGACAAGTCTGCCATCAATCAGTACATTTTGAAATGATTACCGTCAAGCTTTTCGGCCAACCTACTTCGACTTATGAGTACACCAAGAAAACACTCATGGAAGAGGTAGCCCGTGCAGGTGTCGAGATGACGCTGTGGGAGATCAACGACGTAAATGAATTCATCAAAGAGGGAATCAAATCCGTACCTACCATAAAAATTAACAACCACGTCGAGATCAATTATACGGGCCGGGAAGAAATGACAGCTTTTCTGAGGCAGTCCATACAATCTATTTTAAAAGAAGAGGATTTTGGCCGCATGCAAAAAGTGGTTATACCTACCGATTTTTCAGAAAGCAGCAAAAACGCCATTGCCTATGCCATGCGTCTTTTCGAAGAAAAGAATGCAGTCCTACGTCTCGTCCATGCCTATCACCCCATTTCTGGTGATATCAACGGCATTTCCATGATAGACCCACACTTAGAACTTCAAAAAAGAGACCAGCTCAAGACGCTTCTCGAAGATTTGAAACAATCGCATAGTTACAATGACGATTCACCTTTTATAGATGAACAATTCAGAGTGGGGTATGCTGGTGACGAGATTATTAAAATGAGTAAAAATGAAGATGTAGACATGATTGTGATGGGAAGTACGGGAAAAGGAGGAACCATGAAGAAGTGGTTTGGCAGTGTATCGCTTGAAGTCGCCAAGAGAGCCGAATGCCCCGTACTCGTCATTCCGCCCAGCAGCCATTTCCATCCTATCCGAAAAGTCCTGTACGCTTCCAACTATTCAGAACACGATCTTAGGGTCGTTAAAGATATCATTGGATTTCTCGACAATCCGGGACTTGAGCTCCACATCGCTCACGTGATGAACGACGAAGCCGAATCTTCGACGAAGGACTTATTGACTGAAGCACTTAAGTTGTCTTTTCCCGGACATGAAATCACATTTAAAGATCTTCCATCGGGTAATGTGACGAACCACCTGGCTGAATATGCTTCTACTGAATCTTTCGACCTCGTGGTGATGACACGCGGCCAGAAATCACGGTGGCAGGAAATGACCCTGCAAAGCGCGACAAGAAAGATGGCTATTCTGCCCCGGGGGCCCCTTCTCATCTACCACGAAAATGACCGGGGGTGCTGCTGCGGTAAAAATTGCCCAAAAAAATCAGCAAACGAGCGCTGAGGAGCCTATCTTGTTTTTTAAAAACCAAATATTATGTCCCACATTCTTATGCCGGTAGACTTTACACCCGTCGCTGCCAATGCCCTGCGTTACCTCCTCGAGGCCACTACCGAAGAAGACTATATCGATCTTCTACACGTTTCGACAGGTATTGTCAACCTTTCTGAAGCTCCCATCGTACAAAACCTGCAACAAAATGAAGCGGCCGTCCGTGAGAAAATGAAGGAATATTTTTCGAAATCCCTTTCGCTTGAAAAGCTGCCAGAACGATGTACGGTAAGGGCAGACACTGGCGAAATCGTTACGACAATAGTCGGTCGCAGTAAGACGAGGGGAATCTACAACAAAATAGTCATGGGCACCCGTGACAAATACGATCTTTTCGACAAATGGCTCGGTACCATTTCACTAGGGGTAGTCAAAAGATCTGATCTGCCGGTTATGCTCATTCCTCCAAAGACTTCGCACACTAAAATTGAAAATTGCCTGATCGCTGGCGACCAGCATTTGTGTGAATCTGACAACCTTGACCTGATAGCCAAATGGAATGCAAAAAACAAGAGTTTTCTTCATTTCGTACACGTGGGCGAACGCGATGAAGAGGAATTTCAAAATACGGCAGAATCCATTATTCGATCCTACTACGAAACTAAAGACGTCGATTTTGGATATGATATTTCTAAAATTCCCGGAGACGACGTCGTCGAAGCGTTGATTGATTATGCCCGAAAAAATAATTGTCAGCTCATCGTTGTGCTGCCTGAAAAACAGTCTTTCCTCGATGCCTTGTTTCTCAGAAGCGTTAGTAAGGAATTGATATTGAAATCTTCGGTTCCCATGTTGTTTCTCAAATGACCAACATAAGGCTGAACTCGTGCGAAGTCGTGATGAATATCAATTTTTTACCTGATCACAATCACACGGCGGGAAAGCAAATAAGAAGACTTTTATACCAAGTAGCTTTGTTTTTATGGAACATGCAGTCAATTCTGTTTTTATCGACTTAAGCACACCCGTTACGCATATCATGACGAGAAATGTGCGGTTTGTGGAACCCGATACGATCGTTTCCAAGATCGCACAGATGTTTCAGTCCGAGAGATTTCATCATCTCCCTGTGCTCGGAGATGATGGCGAAGTGCTGGGTATAATCAGCAAAAGTGACTTACTTCAACTTCAAAATCACCTTACCAGGTTGAGTAACGATCGGTGTGAAGACAAGAATGAATGGTTTTTCAAAACCTTAACGGCTGAAGAAATTATGACAAAGAAACCCTCTTGTATTCATTGTCAGTCGACCATAGGCACAGCCATCGAAATTTTCCTGGAAAACCTGTTTCATGCTCTCCCGGTCGTCGATGGAGGTCAGTGTATAGGTATTCTTACCACATATGATGTGATGAGATTCATTCAAAAAACGCAGGAAGCACTCACAACTTCGAAATGAAAATACTCCTGGCCACCCTGATCTTTTTGACCTCCACGGCAGTCCAGTCACAGTCAAATCCGCTCATGTATGTTGATTTGGACAGGGAGGTGCTCAGGATGAGACAAAGTGCGATGGAGCAAAATGCTGAAGATGTTGCCAGCTGTTTGCAAAATGTAACGTCGATGTGGAAAGAATACTCAGCATTGCTGGATATCCATCTTGCACCAGAGCGGGCTTTCGAGGTGATAAACTGCCAAGAAGACCGCCTTTTTGTCATGAAAAGGCTACTCGATGGGGAAAGATTCCACACCCTTGCCGGTGTCTGTGAAGTATTCATGACAGAATTGGTATCTCTCCGTGATACCTACGAAAACTCATATCCCCTCGATCATCTCTGGAAGACAAAGCTTTTCTACGATGACCTTCGCAACATCGTCAATGATCCACTTTTAGAATTGTTGGAGTGGAATGAGATCGACAGGCTTTATGAAAAACTGAATTGTTCGTGGCAAGAATACGAAATGCTCTTCCAGGATCTCATACCCTTTTACTTCCCGGACATAAACCAGGAAAAACAGAGGGCGTTGTTTGATTCAATGGCGCAATGCTTCGAACGACTCAGGAAGGCTCTCGATACGGGATATCGACCGGATTTCATCCTTCCCTGTGACGAAATCGGACATAACATCGATGAGAACTTAAAAATGTATGCCCGCCCCGACATTGGCGCAATGTGACTTACGTCATGAAAAAAAATGACAAAAGTCACCCTCATAAGTCTGATAGACTTCTATTTTCACGAATCTTTTGTAAAAACCACGATTCAGTATGACTACAGAAAACGAAAAATCCTTTAAGCCCATTGGGGCCATTGCTTTTTTTATTGCTCTTCTCGCCTTGTCGGCCATCATTTGGTTTGGCATGTATTTCTTTATGAACAGTCAACTTTGAAAAATGGATAAGTACGAATTGCGCGTAATGCTCATGACGGGCATACTATTGGTTATTTTCCTGGTAGCAGTGCTTAGGGGTATGGCCAAGTATGCCACCGATGTTCCGGAATGTATTCCTTATGACGAATCATTCACCAATCCCGGGGTTACAGAAATCGACGAAGGACAATACCAGGTTTACATGTTGGCCCAGATGTGGAGTTTTGAACCCAGCGAAATCTACCTGCCGGTAGGTGCAGAAGTAGACTTTTATCTGTCATCCAAGGATGTGGTGCATGGTTTTCACATCGCTGATAAAGGACTCAATATGATGGCGGTCCCTGGGGGCATCAACAAGACTTCTACCAAATTCGACGAGCCTGGTGTCTACCAGGTAGTATGCCACGAATACTGTGGGTCCGGTCACCAGCATATGCGGGGAGAAATTATTGTCAACTATCCGAGAAACTAGAGAAATGAAATTAACGATAGATAAGTCCGTAAAGAACCTGCTACTGGTTTTACTGTCTGTACCACTGCTGTTGTTGACGCTGGGCATTTATCACGGACTCTTGCAAACCCTTTACCGGTCGGGAATGATATCGCAGACTTCTTTTGCAGCCCTCGAATATTATCAGGGGCTTACGCTCCATGGCGTTATCAATGCAATCGTATTGACGACATTTTTTGCCGTGGCATTTGGCCATGCTTGTATGACCTACTATTTGAAGCTAAAGATTACCAAGGCGATGGGATGGCTTTCTGCAGGTCTTATGCTGGCTGGTACGCTCTTAGCAGCGTGGGCTATGCTTTCTGGCAATGCGTCTGTCTTGTATACGTTTTATCCTCCGCTGAAGGCACATCCCTTGTTTTACATAGGCGTTGTATTGCTAGTGGTGGGCAGTTGGGTGGCCTTTTTTGACTGGGTGAGGATGTACAGAACATGGAAAAAAGATAACAAAGAAGTCAAAACACCTTTACCTGTTTTGGGTACCATTGTCAATTTTACCATTTGGTTCTTTTGTACGCTACCGGCAGCCTACCTGCTCCTGGTCATGCTCATACCGTGGTCAATGGGTTGGATTGAAACCATCAATATCCCTTTATCCCGGACGTTGTTTTGGTTTTTCGGGCATGCACTGGTTTATTTTTGGCTTTTGCCCGCATACATCATGTACTATGCGATGCTTCCCAAATTGGCGGGAGGAAAACTGTATTCGGACAATGCAGGTAGATTGGTGTTTTTCTTATTTCTCATCCTTTCCATTCCGATAGGCGTCCATCACCAGTTTGGTGAGCCCAGTATCACGCGGGGGATGAAATTTTTTCAATCCATCCTTACCTATGGGGTGGCGGTACCAAGTTTCATAACCGCCTTCACCATCGCCGCATCACTCGAGTACGCAAGCTGGCGTCGAAACAACCAGCGTAGCAGCCTCTTCGGCTGGATGTTCAGGCTGCCTTACTTTGACAAGGAAAACTATCTTTTCGCCTATTTGATATGTGGTTTAATACTCTTTATTTTCGGTGGGTTGACAGGCCTTGTGAATGCGAGCTATACCTTGAATAACGTGGTCCACAACACCGCATGGCAACCGGGTCATTTCCATATGACCGTTGCGGGCCCGGTATTTCTGGCCATTATAGGTATGAGCCTCTATATGCTTGAAAGGTTGGGAGGCAGAACGATAAGGCTGCGACGGATAGCCACCATCGTCCCTCATCTTTGGATGTTTGGTATGCTCATCTTTTCGACAGGACTCATGATGGGTGGTTTGAGAGGAGAACCCAGAAGAACAAATATGGGCATCAGCTATCTCGATCCCGACAGCCCGCTCTTCAGGCCGGACTGGGTATTGACCACGGGTATAACTGTTTTGGGTGGGGTTATTCTTTTTGCGTCAGCCGGTTTGTTTTTTCTCGTTTTAGTGGATCTCCTGTCAGGAAAATCTACGGAATCATCGCATCTGGAGTTTCCAGCTTATGAGACGTACCACGATGAACCACGGATAGGAATTTTGGATTCGTTCAAACCCTGGCTGGTCATCATGGTTGTGATCATAATGATCGCATATATTCCGGTCTTCCGCGATGTAACCAGTCTCACCGGTCCCGGTGCCAAACCGTTTGACCCTCAAAATCCAGCGCCACTTGAGCTTTACCAGGATAAGACCACGCCCTCGGAATGAAAAAAATCGTCTTATTTACGCTGTCTGTACTCCTGGTGTCCTGGGCTGCCTACAAAGGCATCGAGTACATGGAAAACACTATGACGCCTCTTGCCCTCTATGGAGAACCCGGTCATCAGGTGCCTTCGTTTACCTTTATCAACCAGATGGGTGAATCAGTCAGCAGTGAAGATATTTCCGACAAGATCTGGGTAGTCGACTTTTTCTTTACCTCGTGTCCAACGATTTGTCCAAAGATGACGCGAAACCTGCAGAGCCTTCATGATTTTGTCCGTGAAGATGAAGAAATCCGTATCCTGAGCTTTACGGTAGATCCAAAAAGAGATACTCCGGAACGACTCAAATCGTATGCAGAAAGTTTTCGTGTTAACCACCGCACGTGGCAGTTCTTCACGGGAGAGAAAGGCGACCTTTACAAATTGGGTAATAGAGGTTTTTTACTGTCTACTGCTTCCACGGGGGTGGATGATATGGATTTTATCCATTCCGAAAACATAGTGCTGGTAGATAGAGAACAACGGATCCGTGGATTTTACAATGGAACCGACGCAAAATGTGTTCAACAAATTTTACGTGACATAAAAAAAATAAAAAGGGATAAAGCATGAGAAACTTGATTGTTTTGTTGTTCTTGATAATGAGTTCGGGCATTCTTGCTCAGGATGTAGAAAACGGATCAACGCTTTTCAGGAATCATTGTAAGGCATGCCACAGCATCGATCAAAAGCTCGTAGGGCCTGCATTGAAAGATGTTCATCTGAGGCGTGACAGTGCCTGGATCTATTCCTTTGTAAAAAGCTCTCAATCCATGATAGCCAATGGCGACAGCATAGGAATGGCACTATTCATGGAGTTTAACCAAATTCCTATGCCAGACCAGCCGTTGGTCGACGACCAGATCAGTGATGTAATGGCTTACATCATCCAGGAAAGTCAACCTAAGTCGGCTGAAGAAACGCCTATTCCTCGACCCGCAGTGGACTGGGGGCCATATCCGAGCAACCTCAGCTTTGACAATTACTTGTTTTGGATACCGTATACCATTACGGTTATCATGCTCATCGTCATGTTGTACTATATGACGGTAGTTTCTGATTTTTTCAAACAGAGAGCCGCCGAGGCAGAATAACCAGCCTGATTACCGTGGTCGGAATGCTTCCGCCTCTATCTCCACGAGGTAGTTGTTGCCTACCAAGTCGGCCCGGATAAGCGTGTTTGCAGGCCTTGCTGCCGCCATCCTAATACCATGTACGCGGGACACTGTTTCCCACTGGTCGAGGTCCCTCAGATAAATCCTTGTCCTGATTACATCTTCCAGTGAAGCGCCCATCGTTTGCAGGGCGCCTTCAATCTTGTCAAATATGAAATGTGCCTGGCTTTCTATGTCCGATCCGCCCACTACCCTATCACGGTGTGTGGCTGTTGTTCCTGACACAAGGATCCGAGAACCTGTGCGGATGGCCCTGCTAAATCCAGCGATATCTTCCCATTGGGTACCGGAGTTTACACGCCCTACGCCATTTTCATCTACAGAAACGTCATATGGCGGAGGGACGGATTCCAGGTGATGACTGAGATCGCCTGAAGCAGTGAGAAATGGAGGTTTGCGATACTCGTCACCACAATCCCCGGGCAGCAATATCAGCTCTGACTGGGCCCTGTGGATCCGGTCCCTGTCTTCCTCATCGAGGATAACGTTGAAAACCTCGAGATTGTCACCGATATGACCACTTCCACGCAATTTAGTTCCGATAAGGATAGCGGCTACCTCAGGCCGGTCGAGCACCCACCTGCAAGCCACATTGGCCATGCTTACGCGGTGCTTACCTGCTACGCGATGTATGGCTTCGAGGAGGTTTTGAAAGGCACCCCATCCGCCCGCTTCGGTGATGTAACGATGGTATTTCATTTCAGACCACGTCTGCAAAGTCTGCGGATCGGGTTCATCCTTCTGATACCATTTCTCGGTAAGAAAACCTCCTGCCAACACTCCAAAGGCAAGGAGTTTTACACCGTACTTTCCGCAAACCTCACCCAGGCCAAACATGGCACGTCGATCGAGTATTGAATAAGAGACCTGATTGGATGCGATCTCGAAACCGCTGTCAAGGACCATTTTCAGGTGAACAGCATCAAAGTTTGTCAGTCCCAAGGCACGGATCCAACCGCGGTCCTGCAATCGTGAAAGGTGTATCAAAGCATCAATCCAGGAAGGATCCTCGTATTTCCAGGCATGGAATTGCAGCAAGTCTATGTATGGCGATGACATTCTTTTCATGGATAATTTGACAGCTTCTTCGGCCATATCGAACGTCACCGGCCCCGGAGAAGGAACCCATTTGGTCAACCACGTACACCCAGGTGCTTGGGCATAATTTTGACGATAGAAGCCTACAAGCTCTTCGGCTGACCCATAGTGGTCGGCCATATCGAATGTCCCCAGTCCGGCGCGAACATAGGTATCCATGACTTTTGCAGAAGCCACCTTATCGACGACAGAACCGCTTCTTTCCACATCGGCTATCTGCCATAGACCGTTGACAATGCGCGAAATCTTTATTCCACCGGTAAGTTCAGTTTGTTGCATTGCAGGAAAACATTAAGGAAGGTATTTGAATAGGTCACCATGATGCTTCGCACGTCTCCAATAAATCCAAAAAACCAAGGACCCCACTGTCATGACGATCAAATATACCGGTGTAGACCTGAAATACCATGCTCCTGCGTCATTTGTAAGGTCTTTGTAAAGATGTAAAGTCAAGAAGAACAACAGGCTTGCTGTCCCTGCGATCCCGATCACCCAATGCAACAACCTGCTTCTTGCGAAAGTCATACTCCTGTAAATGTCAGGGTTGATAACTGGAAAGGTCAGCAAAGTCAGACACATAAGCATGAAATTGATCAACATGCTCGTGACCATTATATCCACCCCCAGAAAAAAATCGCCTGCAAAATGACAACCCAGTATACCTATTGTTGCCATTATCCCACTGGCTATCAAAGCAATATGAGGAGTCCCATACCTGCTATGAAGATTGGACAGCTGGGAAGGGAATATTCCGTCCTTGGCCCACGCGAACATCAGCCGTGACACAGACAGCAACATGGCAGGAAGATCATTGATGAGTGCTATTGCTGCCCCAGCTATGATCGGTATAGTCCACCCTGGAGGTATGATGTGCCCCATCAGTCCCGGTGCCGTCACATCGCGTAGTCCCGCTTCGTATGCAATGAATTTCCATGGTATGGTTTGATACACGGCAGCGGTAAATAGAATATAGAACAAAGTCACTATACCGATGGTGCCAAGAATGGCCAACGGGATATTTCTTGTCGGACGCCTGGCATCACCACCGGCTTGAGCCACTGAATCAAACCCGATAAAGCTGGCAAATAGCAGCGAGGCTGCCGTTAGAACTGTGATTGGACGGGCATCTGCTTCAAAGCCTTGCTGCCACTCGAGAGGGCCACTATATCCGGCAAAAAAGTCTCCATGGTCGTGCAGGAATCCCACAACGATTACCACACTACCTAACATAAACATCAGCACCATTAGCGGTATGACCGTTTTTTCATATGCCTTTATACCGGCAATGTTGATCCCGACAAAGATCCATAGTGCCGCCGCGGCTATGCCTGTCCTTACAGACCCTATATCCAGCAGGATGGCAATACGCTCTAAACCAATTGCGTCGAATGCATCCCGGAAAAAGGGAATCATTACGTACGAAATGACGCCGATTACGATGGAAAGGCCGGCCCATTGTGAAAAACTTGCGATGAATCCGAGGAAAGGGTTGAGTCCCCGGCTTGCATAGATATAGCTGCCACCGGCATGCGGCATTGCTGCCCCGAGAATGGCATATGCCGAGGCAGAGAGAAATGCGGGTACGGCTGCCAGTAAGAATGCCGGGATAACATTTGGGCCTATTCCAGGCACATTACGCTGGATCATAAAGGGTACAATAAATACGGAGGCTCCCAGCATGGAGCATATGCCGGTGGCCATCAATGCCCTCAGACCCATATTCCTTTTAAGACCGTCTTCGCTGTTCGTCATTCTATGAACATTGATCACCGCGCTTCCGGGAGCCAAAGACAATCCCTGTCGCAGTGGTGAAAATCTAGAAGAGAAAAATAGAAAAATAATCCGATGGCAATCTGATTTCAGGGTTTACTCTGATCAAGAGAAACCGTAGAACCTAAATACATAGAAGTCTATCCGAACACGATGATAGGGACTTGACACTCGTAAAGGATCTTTTTGGTATCGCTTCGGTGATAGAGTCTCTCCCAAAAAGATCGATTGGGCTTGTAAAACGCCAACAAGTCAGGCTGTTCTTTCTGAACCGCCTGGATGATCCCATCATGGACCGATGGTGCACTGCTAAGAGTAAACTTCATCGAGGTGTATGGTTTATCGGTAAAGGTAACATCTGTTTTATCACCGTGCTTGCCGACATCGATGTGTAAAAGGTGGATGGTGGGATTGGCAAACAATTCCCAAAAATCATATAGCCAGCTCAAGGCACTTTCTTCTTCTTCGGAGAGGTCCTCCATAAAATGATAAGTACTTGGAAAAAGAATGTGACTAAGACCGCTGTAGGCCGCATCACCCGGAATAGCCATTACCGGTTTCTTAGACTTGTGAATGGTATGTGCTGTAATCGAACCGATCATTCGATCGAGAAGGCCATAGTTTCTGCGCAATGCCATCAGGATCATATCCGCGTCAATGGCCTCGGCCAGTTCAGTGATTTCGGTAGAAGGATAAATGCCAAACACAGCGTGAATATCGCCCCTGTTTTCTGTCGGGAGTGTTCCCATCAGACCATTGAGTCTCTTGGTAGCCGCCTCCCTTTTTTCGGCTTTTAGCCCCTCAACTGCCTTATAAGGCACCTGGCTTTGGTCGATGAGTGGTATGTCATAGACATGCATTATATCAACCAGAATGCGCTTTCCGCTTACGGCATCGGTGAGATATTGCAGTGCATTATCACAACCTTTAGAGAAGTCGGTGGCCATTAAAATCTTTCGCATTCAATCATTATTTCAGTAATCAATACTAAGTACTGGTACATCCGAGTGGTTGACGAGCATTTCCACGTTGCTACCCTGTAACATTCTCTTGAATGGATGACGCTCCCTGTTGGATATACCGATCAAGTCAATGCCTACCTCTTCGCTGAAATGGCGTATTCCTGCTTCGACCGAATAGTCCCTGTAGAAATGGGTGCTTGTCTGGTAGTCAGAGGCCTTGTTTTGAAAGAGCTTAAGCGCTTCCTTCATGATTATGGTGGGTTGCGTAAAATAGCTGGAAGTATCCACGGCCATGATGTGCACTTCGGTAGGCTCGAACGGTCGAATCACATCGAGAAATATACCAAATGCCTCCAGATCGGAGGTGGCCAGACCTGTGGCAAACATCACCTTTTCAAACTTCAATTCAGTGACACGTGACTTTATCACCAATACCGGCACGTGCAACTTCCTGATCACCTTCTGTGCATTGGAACCGATAAAGTATTCCTCTTTGCCGCTTGCCCCGTGTGATCCCATTACGATTAAATCGATATTCTCGCGTACCATTACATTCTTGATGCAAGTAATCAACTTCCCGGTGCAATAGGAGTGATAACATTGAACACCGTGCTTTTCTCCCCGCGAGATCAGTTTATCCAATTTTTGCAGCATATCCTGTTCCATCATTGTGCTGGTTGGGTTTGCCGCACGTTTTTCAGCAGGCCAGTCTTCCCAACCTGAAGGAAGATCAGCCTTGTGAAAGAAATGGATGGCCGCCCCTGTCTTTGCTGCTATTATGAATGCTGCCGTGGCGGCAAACTCAGCATACATTGAAAAGTCTGTGGGTACCAGTATTTTTTTCATCGCTATCTGTTGGATGAACTTCTGTAGTGCTTGTCTTTATACTTTTCCAATTTTCGTTTGGCCTTTTTCATCACATCTTTCAAAGCGCTTTTCTCCTCTTTTCCCTCGGTATGTACGTAAATGGGTGAACCCTGCTTGACATGAAGTTCAATAGACATGTGTATGGCATTGGTGGTATCATCCACCTGGTTACGCATCATGCAGCTGCTTATGAATGGATAATGACCAAATGCCTTCTCGAGTTCCTCTGTGAAAAAATCTTGTGCCTGTAATGTTCTCTTGTGATCTTGAATCGTGATTTGTACCTCCATATTTATTTAACTGCTTCTAATGAGTGAATTCCCTTTCTGTTCTGGACTTCCAGTGTCCAGTCATCAGTCGTGGTAGTTTGCAGCCAGATAGCTGCCGATCTCCTGAAGACCTGCACGTGCAGCCCAAAGTCACTTTCGAAGGTGGACTCCAGTTCTTCCACGGTCATTTCCGGCCGGATATCTATCTCACCGCTTTTTTTTATACCAATCAATTCACTCAGAAGCGTATCTGCATCAAGCTGGTTCTTTTGATGGGAGCCTTCCCTCGTTGAATGTTCTTTTTTGTAAAATTCAATTTTTAATCCCGGGAACTTCTTGGAAAAGGCCGTTTGCAGATCAGCTATTTTAAAATTGGGTTGAATTTTCATAAAACTGTATTTTTCTCAAAATCTATCAGAATGCCCCCATAACCAATGAGTCAAGTCACCATACTTCGTGATGATCATCAATAGGAGCTCACCAGATCGCAAGAAACAAAGGATC
>JBFKOL010000037.1:0-21455 GCA_041628815.1 Saprospiraceae bacterium
CGGGGCCCCGAGGGACTCCAGTATCGAAATCAACCTGCTGCCTATCCGGTCCGTCAGGGAAAGGAATGTGGCACTGGAAGACTGCTTTTTTGAGGCACCTGTTATCTTGCCCGATCAGACTAACCGGGTTATTGTTCGACTGGCCAATTACGGAGAACAGGAAAGCGAAGTGCAGATGACCTTGCTCCATCAGGAGCAGGAAAGACCGCAAGGTGTGGTGACACTAGAACCCAACTCTACGAAATTCGATACGATTACATTGCCCGTTTCAGGGACAGGATGGCATCAATTCCAGATCCGGATTGACGACTACCCTGTCCAGTTTGACGATGAACTGTTTGCTTCTTTTCAAATAAAGGACAGGGTTCAGATACTCAACATTTTTGAAAACCAGTCCAACAATTATCTCGCCTCGGCCATCGAGAGCATGACCTATTATGATTTGAGGCAGGTATCCCGACAATCCGTTAGGTATGATGAGTTTGGTGACTTTGAACTGATCATTCTGGATGACCTTGTTGATCTTAGTTCAGGGTTGGTCGCCGAGTTGTCAGGATTTGTTGAAGCCGGAGGAAATCTGCTTGTATTTCCTTCAGCACGCGCCAACCTGGACGCATACAACCAGTTAATGGACCGATTGGATACCGATCGCTTTGCATCCTTACAGAATGAAGAGTTTGAGGTGTCCAATCTGAACAGTGAAAATTTTCTTTTCAACGATGTATTTATCAATTCAGGGAAGCAAATCCGACTGCCGCGTACATCCTTACATTACAAGATTATGGATCTCCAGGCACGCAGCAGCATACACATATTGGAATACCGAAACGGCGATCCTTTCCTGTTCAATCATTCTTTTGGAAAAGGGAATACATATGTCGTTACATCACCTCTTTCGACGGAGTACAACGATCTGGTCCGCAACGCTGAAGTTTTTGTCCCTATGATCTATAAAATGGCTCTTTCTTCGGGTAGTCATCAATCGCTGTACTATACGATCGGCAGGGACAATATGATTTCCTTTGATCATGTCCTGAGTCCAAACGATGGTAATTACGTGATGTCTGGAAAGACGGAATTCATCCCCGGCATCAATATTATAAACAGGCAAACACTACTGGAAGTGAGTGATCAGATCGAAGAAAGCGGATTTTACGTACTGCGTCGGGACGATTCGGTCATCGGCACATTTGCCTTCAATTACGACCGCACCGAATCGGACGTGCGGCTATCGGATATGGACGACCTGGCACGATCAATGGGCGAGAGTGTCAAAATCATCAGTGAAGTTGATGCCACCAACCTCGCAGGATTCATACAGGAAAAGCACGAAGGAATTTTGCTGTGGAGGTGGTGCATTGTTTTCGGATTGATATTTTTGCTCGCAGAATCACTATTGTTGCGCCTCTGGAAATGACGGCTGCCATGAAAATATTAATAAAAGACGCCACGGTATATGACCCCAACAGCCGTCATCACCTTGATAAAAAGGATATTCTTGTACAGGATGGCACAATCCTGGAAATAGGGCATGATCTGTCCGACAGGAAAGCACTTTTGATCACTTCTGGTAAACTGTGTGTTTCGCCCGGGTGGCTGGATATCGGGGCATTCAATGGTGAACCTGGTTTCGAGTACAGGGAAGATTTGTCAAGCCTGAAAAACGCGGCTGCGGCAGGAGGTTATGTTCGGCTTGCACCATTGCCGAACACAATCCCGGTGGCCGACAATTATGCCATCATTCGCAACTTGTTAAGCAGGAATTCAGAACACGCCGTCGAAATTTTTGCCATGGCTTCCTCCACAAGCGGCTCCAAGGGCACACAGTTGTCTGAAATCTACGACCTCAACCAAGCCGATGTTGTCGCATTCTGCGATGGATACCGGTTGGAGCAGGATCTCGGCCAACTTGTTCGAACCCTCGATTATATCAAGGGAATCAATGGTCTTCTGGTAAGTCCCTTGCTGAAAGGATGCATCCATCCGAACGGTCAGATGAATGAAGGAAACCCGAGTACTCGCCTCGGCATGACGGGAATGCCTGCGGTAGAAGAAGAAATCAATGCCTTCAATTTGCTCAGGCTTGCAGAGTACACTGGATGCAGGGTGCTTGCACACAACATCAGCGTGGGTTCAGTCGCCAAGATGTTGACAAAAAATCAATCTCCAAACGTTCATGTGTCCATACCCTATATGAACGTGATCTTCTCAGATAATGACCTTATGGATTTTGATGTAAACCTGAAGGTATGGCCTCCGTTGCGCAGCGATGAAGACAGAAGGGCCCTGATCAAAATGATCAATTCCGGGAAAATTGAGGTGATCAATTCCAATCACATGCCTCTAAGCACCGAAGAAAAAGACCTTGAATTTGGACATGCCCTTTTTGGCGCCACCGGCCTCGAAACATGCTTTAGGGCCTTGCTTACATACGCTCCTGAAATCAATATAGAACAACTTGTAAACTGCCTCTCGCAAGGTTCTTATAATGCTCTCAGCCTGGCTCCTCCAAAAGTCGAGGAAGGAGAAAAAGCAGTCTTGACCTTATTTGACCCTGATCACGAAGAACAAAGTGTCGAACAATTTCATTCGAAGTCCATGAACAACCCTTTTTTGGGAAAAGCCCTCAAAGGTCGTGTCGTTGGAGTGATCAATGGGAAGGCACAGTTCATCGAATAACACCCAACAACGCTTAACATTACAAGCAATATGGAAAACGAAATCAACGTAACCCCTTTTAATACCGGTATAAAGTATGGCACCTACCTGGGAATACTGAGCTGTCTCTTGATGCTGATCGTGCACTATGGTGGATTACAGGATTACAGCGACCCGGCGGCCAGCAGCAATATGGTCGTTTCACTCGTCCAGTGGATCCTGGTATTCGGACTGATCTATCTCGGGGTCCGTTATTATCGAAGTCATAATGAAGGACTTCTCACACTGGGTGAAGGACTGACAACCTCAATGTATATCGGCCTCTTTTCAGGTATTATCCTCGGATTGTTTTCTTACATTTTCGTTGCATACATCGCACCCGAAATGATGGATGCTGTTACTGATGCCATAGATTTTGATGAAATGAGCGAAGAAGAAGCTGCCATGGCAGAAGATGTGGTAGGTATGTTTGTGTCACCGACCTTTATGGCTTTTTCTGCTTTCATAGGACGCGTTATAGCCGCCTTCTTTTTTGGACTCATCGCTGCATTCATTCTCAAAAGAGGCGATTAAAACATATGATTTTTTATAATATAAGACTGATTAAGGTTACTTTTGGTCAGGTCTGCAGTCTATGGACGTATCAGTAATTGTTCCGGTATACAATGAAGAAGAGTCACTCACCCCGTTGACCGAATGGGTTGTTGAGGTCCTTAAAAAGGAAAACCTTGAATTTGAGATCTTTTTTGTCGACGATGGCAGTACGGATCGCTCTTGGGACGTCATTGCCCAACTGAAGAAAAAATACGGTATTGTTCGCGCAATAAAGTTTCGACGTAACTACGGGAAGTCCGCAGCTTTGAACATGGGATTTGCCGAAGTCACCGGTGAGGTAGTGGTGACCATGGATGCGGATCTACAGGACAGCCCTGACGAATTGCCAGGTTTAATACGTATGATACGCGACGAAGGATACGATCTCGTTTCAGGATGGAAGAAAAAAAGGCAAGACCCCATTTCCAAGACTGTTCCGAGTAAACTTTTTAACTACGTTGCGCGCAAGGCCAGTGGGATATCGCTACATGATTTTAATTGTGGTCTAAAGGCCTATAAGCGACAAGTCGTCAAAGACATTCGTCTTTATGGCGATATGCACCGTTGGATACCTATACTTGCCAAATGGGAAGGCTACACTCGAATAGGTGAAAAAGTTGTAGAACACAGGTCGAGGAAATACGGTATTTCAAAATTTGGCCCAAAGCGCCTGATCAGCGGATTCCTTGACCTGCTATCCATTTTCTTTGTGGGCAAGTTCAACAAACAGCCCATGCATTTCTTTGGCACCTGGGGTATGATTTTCTTCCTGGCGGGTTTCATTATTCTCGTCTACCTGACCATTGGTAAACTGGTGTATCGCATAAGCGGAATTCAGGACAGACCCCTGTTCTTTCTCGGCATACTTGTCGTAATCATTGGAGCTCAGCTCTTCGTAACGGGATTCATATCAGAACTTGTCATCAGTAATCAAACGAGGGAACACCGCTACAACGTTGCCGACCATATTTAAGAATTCTTTAAGCAAAGACACCCAACTTTCGGGTCTGATATTTCGTTTTCCGCAATAAAGAACATCATGAAATGTATCTTGTTTCTTTCGAGCCTCGCACTTCTTTTATCATGCAATAAAGATTCGGACGAATATTGCTTTGCATTTGATGAACGACAGTGCAACACAGACGTCTGGAAAGAAGGTAGCAGTGCTCAATCCAACCAGGAATTGGTTGAAAAACTGACCGACTACCTTGTCGATCTTGGGGTTAAAGTCGAAGATGTCCAGTTTGATCCTGTGTTTTACGATGCCGTCTGTCAAGCATGTGATGTATGCCCTACCGGTCTGCGTTTCTTTGTAAAACTCGGCAGCGATCCTGGTAATAAACTTGCGCCGCTAAATTTGTTGAATTTTGAAGTTCAGGATTGCAACGGTGTTTTCTAATTGTCTATATCGCTTAATCGCATCCCACACTGTCCTCTTGCTCATAGCATTCAGGGGTCTCATGCGAGCAAAGAGAATTGGCTAACTTTGCAGCTGTACCGATAAAAGCCTCAAATTATGTCTCAACTGGAAAGAAGAAACCTTAGCTCGGGAGCAATGTGGGAAGACATAGTGGGTTATTCGCGGGCAGTGAAGGTGGGCCACACCATCGAGATTTCCGGATGCACGGCAATTGACGGAAATAAGATCAGGGCGGTGGGCGACCCTTACGGTCAGAGTATCTTCATCCTCGAAAAAATATCGGCATACCTGCAGGAGCTGGGTGCCACGCTTGATGATGTGGTCCGCACCAGGATTTACGTGACGGATATTTCACGCTGGGAAGAAGTGGGAAAAGCACACGGAGCATTTTTTGGATCTGTTAAACCAGCCACGGTTATGGTCGA
The DNA here is from genome assembly GCA_041628815.1 of Saprospiraceae bacterium. Taxonomy (GTDB): domain Bacteria; phylum Bacteroidota; class Bacteroidia; order Chitinophagales; family Saprospiraceae; genus JBFKOL01. The sequence goes on from JBFKOL010000037.1 coordinate 5,098, forward strand.
GGTAAGTGCCCTAATACATCCTGAAATGATGGTTGAAATAGAAGCAACCGCTATTGTTAAATAATCGATGCCCGATTTGAGCTACGCAATCAAGGAAATATATTACACCATCCAGGGTGAAGGAGCTCACAGCGGCCGACCTGCTGTTTTTTGCAGGTTTTCCGGGTGCAACCTGTGGTCAGGATTGGAAAAGGACCGCAGCAGTGCTATCTGCCAATTCTGCGATACCGACTTCTGGGGTACAGACGGAGTCCATGGCGGAAAATACAACGCGGCCGACCTGGTTGCCCGTTGTGCATCTCTTTGGCCTGACTTTTCTGAACGACCCTTCGTGGTTTGTACCGGGGGAGAGCCGCTGCTTCAGTTGGACACCAAACTGGTTGAAGCTTTTTCGAAAAAAGGTTGGTACATCGCCATCGAGACGAATGGAACACTACCTGTACCGCTAGGTGTAGATTGGATCTGCGTAAGCCCAAAGGCCAATACAGAAATTAAGGTCAACAAAGGCAACGAATTGAAGCTGGTATATCCACAGGATCACTGTAGTCCTTCACAATTCGAAACCCTTGACTTTGAACACTTTTCCCTTCAACCAAAAGATGATACAAATCGCCTCGAACATACCAGGAGATGTGTAGAATATTGCATGTTGCATCCGAAGTGGAAACTCAGCGTACAGACCCATAAGTACATCGGGATACCTTGAACACAGCATGCTGCCCTGGCATTCGGCGGATACCTCAATTCAACTTGTATGAAGATGACATAATATGGGCGTAACCGGGGCTGGCAGAAAGAAAACTTTCATTCCCAATCAAAATAAATTGCTCGCGCGCCCGGGTGAATGCCACATTCAGTTTTCGATCGATCCCATCATCCGATAACGAGACCAGGGCGCCCATATGAAAAGGTGCGTTGATGGCGGTAGAAAAAAGGATGACATCACGCGCTCCACCTTGGTAGCGCTCTACCGTATCCACCGTGATCAGGGAGGCCCATTCATCTTCCAGCTCTCTGAGGGCTGACAAGATCGTTGCAATCTGTGCTCTGAATGGTGTTATCACCCCAATGGAATCTTCTTCCAACTTACGGTCGTTCTTCCGGTACAATTCCATCAGGTCCTTGATAATGCGGACGACCCAGTCGGCCTCATACCTGTTGACTTTCAGGTTTTCTCCTGTGAGATCAGTTTCCGACGGGACAAATATCAGGCGGTGTGAAAGGTATGCCAGGTGCTTCGGTATTCTAAAATCAAGAACCGAAGCTGACTTCAGCCGATCGATGCCTGGGAGCGGTTGAAGTGCACCCTCGTAGTACAATTCATTGGGTATGACCATTAGGTCAACATGCATCCTTCCTTGAAATGTCAGTGTCCCAAAAGCATGAGTCCAAGCCATTTTTCTGGCTCGCAAGTACATCCGCTCAAAAAGAGAATTGGAAAATGAAGTTATTCCCACCTGGCTTATGTTGGAATCAGCTTTACTTCCATTTCCATTTTTTTCATCCTGCAGGACGACAGCAGGCAATTGAAGGTGGTCACCTATCAATATGAACTTGCTCACCCGGCTCAAAAGTCCTACAAGAGCTGGTTCTAGTATTTGCGAAGCTTCATCTACAATGGCAATGTCAAATTTCAACAAGTCGAAAAGGTCTGCTCTGCCCATGATTGAAGCCACCGTACCGATCACAATTCTTTGTCGGTCGAGAAATTGCCTCATATCTCTCCTGTTCTTTATCGTCCGTATCCTCTCCTGTAACAATAGGGGTTTGTATGTCTCTGACGTACTGTAACGCGATCCAATCCTGACATACTCATCATTGATATCCAACTGACCTATTGCGTGGCACATTTCATCGACCGCCCGATTCGTGTATGCCAGCAAGAGCATCCTTTTATCTCGTTGTTGGTAATGATGGTCAACCAATGCCTTGAATACAATGCTTGTCTTGCCTGTTCCGGGAGGCCCCCATAGCAGATAGTACTCTTCGGCAGCTACAGCCCTCCGCAGTATTTCGTATTGTTCGTCGGTCATGCCTTCTGGCCTCTTTACATCGGTAGGTTCATGACATTCCGGGTTAGCTACTCCCATCAGGACGGATCTTTTTCTATCCGGTGATTTCATGAATGTAAAAAGGCTTTTAGTCATGGCGTGGTAACCGTTTTCAAGGACGTCGTGTTCCAGGTGCCAAAAATCGTGCGCCCGGAACACAGCCGCATTTTCCTGTTTGCTTCTCAACCTGATGGTCACAGATTCTTCATTCAAACCCGTAACTGAACACTTGAAGACCTGGCTCTTTAAGATGCTGTCCCGGCGATCGAGCTCAGGATAAAAAACCGCTACGTCTCCAATCCTGAAATTGTGTAACTCTGAAGTTATGGGGGATCTTTTAAGCACCATTTTAGGATCTTCCTCGATTGCTTTATTCTCCACAATCTCGAGATGGTTGATGATATTAAAGGATTCCTGCTTTTTCGAAAGGCTGTCTCTCCACAGGGATGCCAAGCCCTTGAGGCGATCCTGGCTTTCATCTCCCAATTTCGCCAGGTATTGTTCCCTTATAACAAATCCCACCCCCCTGTTGAAATAATCCCGCTCCAAAGGAGACAAGGTCTTCAAAGTACCTTCAAAATCTTCGAGATCCCCGGCGAGAAATCCCTTAACGGACTGCACACTTTTCGAAACATAGTTTTTAATGTATCGATAGACATCGTTATCATCATTGGCAAGGGCCTGGTCATGCATCCAACACCGATTACGTACTTTAAGGGCCTCTCGCTGCTCACTTTTTAGGACAGGAGCAAAACGGAGTTGCCTGGATTGTTCACGAGAATAAAGAAGAAAATTCGTACGCTTAACCTGGTTGGTGTACACCGATTCAATCAACATGTCGTAGAGCAGGGTCTGATGGTAGTGACTGTTAGACATTCCATAGGCATTGGGTCTGAAGGGTGCCCCACTTTTGAGTTCTACAATCGAAGCCTTTTCACCTGACTTTGTAAACAAATCGAGACGACCTTGTATCCCGTATTTCGCCGAATAAAATGCCGGCTCCAGGTAACACGTCTTAATCGTTAGTCCAAGACCCGGCAGTTCCGCCGTGACCATTTCTTTAATACTTGTGAAATGCCGCCGTAGTTGACCGATCATTTCCTTAATGTCGCTATCGCTGAAGCGGGTGAGGGATAGCGGGTAAAGCTGGAATATCCTGCCGACCATCACATCGAATGTCTGGTCGGGATTAAAGATGAGCTGGTCCAGGAAATAGTTAGCCACATTCCCAATGATAATGGGCATGGATGGCGGCTTGTCTACGAATCGTCGAAGCATGTAGCCCAGCTCGTGCGTCTCGAACGCACCAAAACACTCGGATATTGAAGTTACATCGTACAGGCAATCCGGTTCAAGGACAAAACTGGAGGGATAAAGATGTCCTTTCTCATTTACTTTTACCTGTACAAGGTTGCACATGACAGGCAGACAACTGTTTTTTGCCAGCTCAGAGAAAAACACGCCATAGTCTTCATTAAAGTCGGGTTGATCGAAGCGTACTATTACTTTTTCGTAAGGAGCCGCATAAGACCGTGCTTTAAGGATCTTTTTTTCGGGTAAAATCTCTTGCAGAAAGACCATTTTCTCCGGGTAGTAACTTTGCCATTCTTCATCCGCACCACGACGCCATTGCCGGTACGCTGCTTCAATGTTGCTTGCAAAAGGAGGAGGGAGATTAAAGCAGCGTTCCGAAACCACGTTCAGTACCTGCTCCAAAAGAATGATATGCCCGGCATCCTCCCTCAGCAATCCTTCCGTATGCAGCTTTCTGTATTGATGAATGAGAAAGGATTCTTTGAATGAGAATTTATGAGTGGAACAAAGAAAGCTGATGCGCGCGAAATAAGTAGTAAACCGAATGTTGTGATGATCAGTCAGGTAGAATACGGAGTGTTGAAGTAATTGGTCCAGAAGCTTTGTGCGATGCCCCGCATCCAGTCCATCTCTTTGAATCCTGTCGACAACACCACTCAATGCAGCTTCAAAAGCAGAAACGTCCATACCCCGCCAAGTTAAGGAATAGCACACACCTATAAAGAGCGTGCTTTAACCGTTTAATAATAAAATAGTTCTTGAAACGCCTTCACTAATATCATAATTTCAGGATATGCCCTTTAATGTGCGTTTCTTTTTTTTATTGCTGGCCGGGATTTTTATCCAGGATGTGACGCTCACAGGACAGGTTATTGGACTTGACCTGCTGAGGAATAAGAAATCTGTCGATGTTCCATTCGAACTGGAGCAGGGCTTCATCATCGTAAACGTATGGATCGAAAATGCCATCCCGCTGAGGATGATCTTTGATACAGGCGCCGAAAACACGATTCTTTTCGACAAGGAGATCGCACAAATTCTGAATTTGCGTTTCGACCGTCAAATTGGTATCACAGGCTCTGATCTGGATTCTATCATTGTGGCCAATATAGTCCGGAACACGCGGATGCAGTTGGAAAATTGTTTCCGCACACCACGTGATATTATAGTCCTGGAAGACAACAACCTGCTGCTCAAGGAAAAATTGGGTATCGAGGTGAACGGTATCATAGGAGGAAGTTTTTTCGCAAATCTCGTAGTCAAAATCAACTATACCAAACAACGGATCACCCTGAGGCATCCGAAAACTTTTAGAAATCCACCGAAACGCTACGAGACTTTCGACATAGAAGTCGTTTCCGGAAAGCCCTACTTAAAGGCCGATATTACCAGTTCCAATCAAACAACCGTCAGAGCCAACCTGCTTATTGACAGCGGAGCGGCTCTTCCATTCCTGATACACACCAATACTGATACTTCATTGGCCATGCCCGACAGGGTCATGGTGGGCAATGTAGGGTTTGGTCTTTCCGGCGCCGTAAAAGGATTCCTGGGAATGACAGATAAACTTCAATTTGGTTCTTTTGAATTTGAAAACATCGCTACCAGCTTCCAGGACATTTTCATCGAAGAACAGGTAAATCTACCCATCGTCCGCAATGGTATTTTAGGCAACAACCTACTTAGCCGGTTCCATATGATCATAGATTATCCCAGGGAAAAACTTTACTTGAAGGCTACCCGCAATTATGCCAAACCCTTCGACTTCGATAAAAGTGGACTTACCATTTTTGCCGTCGGCCACCAGCTCAACCAATATTATGTAGCTTCGGTAATCGACGGATCACCTGCTGATATCGCGGGCGTTAGGGTTGGTGATATCATCGTCAAGGTAAACAACCGAAAAACCAGGCGGATGAGATTGCAGGATATAACAAGGAAATTTGCTCAGAAAACCGGTAAAAGAATTCGACTCGTCATTATGAGAGATGACGAAGAAATAAAAACGGAATTTACCTTGAATGAATGGTTTGAACAATCCTGAAATTTAGCCGCGTCAAAAAGTTTCTTTTTAACGCTATAAGATCTATCTTTGCAGCCCATTTGAATTTTCAAAATCACAAAGCATGTTTGCGATTGTCTCTATAGCCGGCCAGCAGTTCAAGATATCTGAGGGCCAGGAAATATTTGTAAATCTCCTTGATGCAAAGGATGGAGAGAAAGTTTCCTTTGAAGAAGTACTGTTGGTCAACGATGGTGATAAAACTACTGTTGGCACCCCCCTTTTGAAAGGGGCAAGCGTCAAGGGCACAGTATTGGATCATGTCCGGGGAGACAAGGTAATCGTCTTTAAGAAAAAACGTAGAAAGGGTTACAAGGTTAAAAATGGTCATCGTCAACCATTTACCAAGATCAAAATTGACACAATAAAAGCGTAAAAAATGGCTCATAAGAAAGGAGTAGGTAGTACCGACAACGGTCGCGACAGTAACAGTAAGCGACTTGGCGTAAAGTTGTTTGGAGGACAACTTGCAAAAGCCGGCAACATCATTGTCAGGCAACGGGGGACCAAATTCCACCCCGGCACCAACGTGGGCATAGGAAAGGATCATACCTTGTTTGCGCTTTCTCCTGGAGTTGTTCAATTCCGCAAGAAGAGAAATAACCGCACCTATGTAAATATCGTCGAAGAAGTCATGGATGTTACTACGGCTCCGGCGAAGGTGCAGCCAAAAAAGGAAAAGGCCGAGGCCCCAGTTGCTGCAGCTAAGCCTGCAGTAAAGCAGGAGGCCCCGCAGCCGGTTGAAACAAAAAAAGTAACTAAAGCTCCCGCAGCCAAATCTTCCAAGGCCGACAACCTGAAGAAAATAGAGGGCATAGGTCCCAAAACATCTGAATTGTTGATCAATGCCGGAATCAACACTTTCCAGGCACTGGCTGATACACCTGTTGAGAAAATTCAGGAAATCCTCGATGCTGCTGGCAGCAGGTATCGAATCATCAACCCAACAACCTGGCCTGATCAGGCTGCATTGGCAGCCCAGGATAAATGGGAGGATCTAAAAGCTCTACAGGATAAATTAAGCGGCGGTAAAGCATAATAGAAAAGAATCAGATAAAAGAGGTCGGGATCAAATGATTTCGACCTTTTTCATTTCTACCCAGCCGACATCTTTGTCTTCCAACTGGATCTTGTACCACTCACCTATTTGGTCCAGAATAAAAACTTTGGTTCCTTCACTAATCTCTGTAACAACCTCACTTCTTCCATCGGGCGCCGACATAACGTAAGATCGTTGAATGGTCAATATCGCAGCTTCGCCACCCTTCTCCAACAATCGTTTTTGATAGGATGCATACCAGGTACCGGCAAATGCCACAAGACATAAGCCGATAAGAAAGATGAAAAGTCTTTTATTCATCGGGTTCCGGAATAAAAGCCAATATACAAGGACAAGGATTGCCACACCGAAAGTGATTTCTATCAAGGCCCAGTGATTCGAAGAAAACAAATTGAGTAATGAGACATACCAATCCCACAAGACGAAATTCTGGATCTTAGTGACGGGAATTTCAATATTCTGTCTTACTTGCGCTAGCGCCAGGCGGGAAGCTTCATGTGACGCATCTATTTTCAAGGCTCTCTCAAAAGAAAGGATGGCCTGTGCAAGATAATTGGCACTATGCTGAGCGAGGCCAAGGTTGTAATAGAGCTCCGGGCTATGGTATCCCTGTGAAAGTACCTCTTGGTAATGTTCGATAGCCTTTTCATAAAAACCGTCAGTGAAGGCGCGGTTTCCTGCGCGGAAAAGAGAATCCTGGCTGTATACAAACTGAATAAGACCGAAGGTGACCAGGAGTGCCAGGATGAATGCTCTCATTTCAGCTCTATTGGCTCTTGATGAATGCGATGAACGGCTTTCGATCCATGAACCAACTGAATCCCTCGAGATGGAAACCGGAAGGGTCAATCCCTGCAAGGTATTCGTGAACATCCGATTCGGGATTTTTATAGAATCTCACTTCATCAATGCTATCATTTGAAAACTGGAAGGTCATCCGGCTGGACCTGGTTATATTGATACCCTTGTACTTCCCTTTATCGTCTTTTACAAAATAGACGAGCTCAGTATTCCCAATGACCTCTGCCCTCCTGAGTCGGTCACCGTCAAACCAATTGGTCATGTTGTTGCCCTTGATCTGGTTGTAATGTCCCTTACCGCTCGGGCTTATGACAAAAGCCTGCCTTTTTAATTCAACTTTATCTATTGAATTGTTCTTCAACGTGATCGAAATGGTATCGCCAGACATTTGCGTAGAATCCGACCAAAGGTAGGACAACCTGTACAACCACAGCACCGAATCCCTGGTACTATAGGTTAGGGAATCAGAGATGCCAGCCACGGAAGATTTAACAAATTCTACGTTGTTATAGGCTGTAAAAAAATCGTAAGGACCCAGGCTGTCTTCCATGGTAAACGATATCAATGTGTCGGCCCTGAGTAAGAGAACGGAGGTATCGAGTTTGTACACCATAAGAGCTTTCGACCCTCTATTGTAAGCTTTCATAACATCTGTCGAATCTTCTAATTCGAATTGATCGCAATAGATAGAAATACCCTTGACAGTGTCTTCGAGGACTACTCCACCAATGCCATAGGTGATGCCATTATCTGATTTGAAAATTTCCTTAGCCTGTACATCCCTGCTGCGCTGACGTACGCTCGCATCTCCAATGGTACGATACCGGTCCGTTTTTTGGTCGTAAAAGATGCGCCTGGCCATAATAATTTCATCAGTGGACGAATAATAGGCATTCCCCATCAATTCAATGGTGGATTGCTTGGAATTGTAGAGCATGGTATCAGCTTTCGCGTAAACATCGTTTTCCACGAATTCCGGGTTAAAAAGAAAGCGATAGGTCTTGGACTTGCCATCGTATCGCAGCAGGCCTGCCGTAATCGTCTTGTTCCCCGAAATGATCTTCACTTCATCGCTTAATACAGCCCTGTCGCGATCCACGTCATAGAGGCCATCTCTGCAGTACAAAATGGTCGTATCCTGCGTAATCCGGGTAGGACTGACGATGTAAAGGTGGTCCCTTTGGTAGTGGTACTCCAGGCTGTCGGTAGTCATGCGACGGAGGCTGTCTTCATAGATAACATTTTTCTTGAAGGATGCTACCTTTTTGTTCACATCGTAGTATCCCGACTTACTGATAAGCTTGGCTTCATCGGCATCTATTAAAGTTCCACCGACATGGTAATGACCACGTTTACGACTTGCATCATAGGTGAGTTGAGTCGTGTGAAGCGTACGGTTTCCATCCTTGAGGACAACCTCGCCAAATAGCCTTGCTATCTTGGTTTCGCCGTTGTAAATGAGTGAGTCGGCAAAAATATGAATCGTATCATGTTGAATAATCACGACATTGCTGACAGCGCTGGCAATTTTTTCATCGAGAATGACTGCCCTGTCACATCTCAAAAAAAGGCTGTCCTGGACAATACGGACATTGCCTATCAACGTATCCAATGTCCTGGAATTTTTTACATTACGTACAAAGCTCGTAGCGCGATAGGACAATATGGCAGAAGTATCTGATTGGGTCTCTGTCGTCACGGGTCGGAGTGCCCGCTGGGAAAACAACAGGCTTGGAAGAACCAACATGACCATCATGAATACATTCCTGACCATGCGTAATAAACGCTAGGTCGAGCTTTCTAGTTGCTCAAAAAACCGGATAAACAGATATTTGCCTCCATGCAAATGTCTACCTTTGAGCCTTAAAAAAGTATGATTCAGAGAATCCAAAGTATATTTCTTCTATTGGCAGCAGCCAGTTTTGGCTTAGAATATGTTTTCCCGTTCGCCACGTCGTCCACACAGGTTCCGGGCATATTTGGGGATGGATTGTACAACATATCGGATCACATCGCGCTGCAGGTGCTGACCTGGGCTGGTGTTGTTTTGTGTTTGATCATACTTTTTCAATTTCGCAACAGGTCATTGCAATTGCGCCTGGGTTACCTCGCCATTACCGTTGCCATCCTATTACCTTTGATTGCCGTTTTGATCTATACTAACCAGACAATGGGGCTTGAAGATGTTGAAATTGCTGATCATGCAGGCTTGTACCTCCCGGCGGGCATGATTCTATTCCTTGTTTTGGCGTTGCGTTTTATCAGAAAAGATGAGAAACTGGTGCAGTCCATGGATCGACTGAGATGAAATAAAAAGGCCACTCTTTCTGGAGCGGCCCTCATTTACACTTTTCGATATTGTGTTTAGCTGCTTGGAAGCTCTTCTCTCTTCTTGGCCGAATAGTTGATTTTCAGCTGATTTGCCTTTCTCAGGGAAGTTTTGACATCACCAACTATGCCCATGGTCACATCCTTGTCGACCCGAAGTGATGATGTGATCAAACCGCGCTGGTTCTCCTGTACCGTAATCCGGTGCTTCTCCAGGAAGAGTGGTATTTCATTGAATTCAGCAAATTTGTCTCCCAACTGCAATCTCGGCTTGGTACCTGCAATATCCCGGAATTTCTCTAGAGGCTTACCAATGTACAGGTAGTTGACTAATGATTTTTTCTCGAGCTTCGTAAGCTCTGTAGCCCTTGGTGTTGTAACACTTACCATCAACGATGCATCTCTTAATACCGTTACCACCATAAAGAAAAACAGCAGCATAAAAATGATATCCGGTAAGGAGGCGGTTGAAATTGCGGGTTTGGATTTCCCTCTTTTCTTCGCAAATTTTGACATATCTGGCGGGGTTTAATTTTCTTCTCCGTAAGCCGTAGGTTCGGATTCAGATAATTTCAACGGAATAATTTCATTGACTTTTTGACGTTGATCTCTATTCAAGAACTCGTAGAGTTTTCCAAATTGTTTTTGCGCTTCTTCGTCGCGCAATTCGTTGTAGGCAGCTTTTACCTCGTTGTAGACCTCAAGATAAGTCTCATATTTCGTGCCCCGGTCATTTTTCAGTGAAACGATGGCGTCCTGCGAGGTTTCTGCGAGATCATCCCTGCGTTGAGGATTGAGGATGAATTCCTTGATGTCTTCTCGTAAATCTTGTATCCGCTTGGGCTCTCCTCTTACGAGGAGTTCATTGTTTGCATTTACAAGAATGGAAAAAACGTTTCTCGTCTTGAACTTCAAGACATCCGGCGGTTCTTCAGAATATGGCGGTAGTCTCACAAGCACACCTTTGTCTTCGACGATGGTAGTCGTTACGAGAAAGAATATCAGCAAGAGAAAAGCTATGTCCGCCATGGACCCGGCATTAATCTCGTTGCTTAGCCGATCTTTAGAACTCTTTTTAGCCATTACTTAAAGATATTGTAAATTTCAAAAAGAAGCATTCCAACGATCGCAATCCCCGCCAATATCAGCGTGGTCATCAATCCACCTGATATTACTTTGCTCACATTTTCCGTGACACCTGTTTCAGCAAATCTCATCAACGTGGCACCTATGGGACTGTCGAAGTCAGACGACGATGTAGAATATAACGCAAAAAACAATACGGCTATTACGGCAAGGCTGACAATCAGCTTCAGCGAATTTTTTGGCGCTGATACCAATTGATACAATCCAAATAGTACGGCTACTACAGCCCCGATAACGATCAGCGCCAAGGTTATGGCCAAACCGGGATTGAAAAAATTAAATGTCTGGTCGGGATTGTTCTTCATGATCTGGTTTAGGTCGTCGGATAAAGAATATCCCGAACTGCCCAAACCACCGATCACAGTCCCTAGGAATATGACGACAGCCACCACGCCAAGTAAGATCGCGAATAACTGTCCTTTTTTAGCTAATAGATTATACATATTTCTTTAGATTTTCGGTATTAGTAAAAATGACCGGCCTACTTGAACACCTTGTTCTTGGCCATGAGATCCACCAACGCAATAGAAGCATCTTCCATTTTGTTGACAATACCATCAATCTTGGAAATAATGTAATTGTAAAAGATCTGAAGAATAATGGCTACGATCAAACCGAATACCGTAGTCAGAAGAGCCACCTTAATACCTCCGGCAACAACCGACGGTGAAAGGTCACCAACTGCTTCAATACGGTCAAATGCCGTGATCATACCGATTACCGTACCCATAAATCCAAGCATAGGAGCAATAGCAATGAACAGCGAGATCCAGACAAGGCCTTTTTCAAGCAGACCCATTTGCACCGATCCATAGGATACGATCGCCTTTTCAACCGCCTCAGGACCATCACCTGCATTCCTTAAACCTTCGTACAACACACTGGCGGTAGGACCTGGGGTTGATTTTGCAACTTCCATGGCTCCTTCCACGTCGCCTTCAGCCAGCCTCTCATCGATTCTGTTCAACAATTTGTCTGTATTGGTAGTAGCAATGTTAAGCGTGATGATTCGCTCGATACAAAAAGCAAGACCTAAAATCAGACAGATCAATACCGTACTCATGAATCTCCAGTCACCTTCGATGAACTTCTCCTTCAAAACCTGGAATCCAGATTTGGTGGCCTCTCCACCATCTTGTGCCAACAAGTCAAAAGCTCCAAAATAGGAGGCACAAATGAATACTAAACCCAGGGCTATTACTTTACGCATGATTAGATAGTTTTATGCAAATTAAGAGTTAATTAATTTCGTCTTTTCGGACTAAAAATAGAAAGTTTTATCAAAGTAGAACAACGGTCTCTCGTATTTTTTCGCTAATGGAACAAGCAATACTAATCTCGCCTGCCGCACAGGACCAGGCACTGCAGAACTCACGATTTCGCTTCCATCGTTTCTCCCTATCCACATCAACCTCCAGTCTATTTCTCCGTTTGAAATTAAGCGAGTAAGGGTCAACATTATACGCATTAAAGGAATTGACTATATCTGATGTTTGGGATCAGATTAAATTTTCAATTACGCTCATTATCAGTCCTTTCAAAAGGAAGGACTTGCTAGTTTTTATTGTTTTCAGCATAGCCAACGTTCATTGTACTACTTCTGATTTCATTTATTTTAACAGGCTACCATTAGAAAAGACTCTGGAAGAGTCCAATACCTCCTGCCGAATTCTCATCCCTCTGAAAGGATGATTTACATTTCCAAAAGCGGAGAGAGGGGGATTCCCCAACGTTTCTTCCCAATAACTATCGCCATTCAGTCGGGGTGAACTTCTCATCCCCCTGAAAGGATGATTTACATTTCCAAAAGCGGAGAGAGGGGGATTCGAACCCCCGATACCCTTTTGGGGTATACACGCTTTCCAGGCGTGCCTCTTCAGCCACTCGAGCACCTCTCCGGGAAGATCGCCACAAAAATAATCAATCCAGCCTGAATAGTTGCCTAGCATTTTGTGAAGTGACCTCTGCCACCTCATTTATGGCAATATCCATAATATCGCCTAAGCACGCTGCGGTATGTGGCAGAAAACTGCTCTCGTTGCGCTTACCCCTATGGGGTACCGGTGGTAGATAAGGTGCATCGGTCTCGAGAACCATCTTCGACAGTGACAAACGGCTCACACTGTCGCGCAGCGATTGATTCTTCTTATAAGTGATGACACCCCCTATCCCCATATAGAAACCTACTTCGGCAATGCGTTGTCCGATTTGGACGCCGTCGGTAAAACAGTGAAATACGCCTCGCAAACTGCCATCCTGCATTTCTTCAACAGTGCCCAATGTATGTTCAATAGAATTCCTGGAATGGATGACAATAGGAAGGTTCATTTCTTTAGCGAGCTCAATCTGGTACCGGAAAGCATCCAGTTGTTCTTTATAAAAAGTCTTGTCCCAGTACAAATCGATACCGATCTCGCCAATGGCGACAATAGCCTCATCTTTGTACGTCAGGATCTTTTTCAGTTCGCTGCGCCAGTCGGTGTCGACAGAGCAAGGATGAAGCCCGATCATCGGTTGGCATACTTCCCTGTACATGTGGGTCAGCGAAATTAAATCCTTCACCGTTGCAGCATCGATATTCGGCAGCAGTATGCTTTCAACGCCCTGCTCAGTCGCCCTATGAATAACATCATCGATGTCGTCTTTAAATCTTTCAAGATAGAGATGTGCATGGGTATCGATATACATCGTTAATTTTGCAATTGAAAAGGTCAAATGGCTAAATCGAAGCAAAAGTACTACGTTGTATGGAATGGCCATAACACGGGGATTTATGAAACCTGGGAAGAGTGCCAAAAACAAATACATGGTTTCGCAGGCGCCAGGTATAAATCTTTTCCGACCCTGACAGAAGCACAGGATGCCTTCCAGAAAGACGCCAGCGAATTTCTTAAAGCAAAAACTAAAAAGAAACACAGGCCTCAGGTATATGCCGGACACGATATTAGCTGGGAAAGTATTTCGGTGGATGCAGCATGCAGCGGAAAAACAGGCAAAATGGAATACAGGGGAGTCTGGACCGGTGATGGGGCTGAAATATTCCGCAAAGGTCCGTTTGAAATGGGTACCAACAACGTGGGTGAGTTTCTGGCGCTCGTACACGCCATCGCCTACCTGAAGAAAAACAACATGGAGGCCATACCCATCTATACCGACTCAAGAACAGCGCTCAGCTGGGTTAAAAATAAAAGAGTCAAAACAACCCTAAAGAGAACAAAAAAGAACGATGTACTTTTTCAACTCATGGAAAGAGCTATCAGGTGGTTGCGCTCCAACACGTATCAAACAAAGATCCTGAAATGGGACACTGCCAACTGGGGGGAGATACCAGCCGACTTCGGCAGAAAATGATCAACCCCTGAACTTCATCTTGTAGGAAACTTCCACGTTGCCTTTCTTGATGGCGTCGAGCTTGCGCTTGATCAATCTCCTTTTCAATGGCTTAAGGCGGTCCGTAAATAGGATGCCTTCCAGGTGATCGTATTCATGCTGGATGACACGGGCATTCAGGCCGGTAAAAGTATCTGTACGAACATTAAAATCCTCGTCACAATACGAGAGCGTAATGCGGTCTGGCCGCTCGATATCCCCGGTGATTTTTGGAATACTCAGGCAGCCCTCTTCATACGACCACGCCTCGCCGTTCTCCTCGATCTTTGCCGGGTTGATAAACACCTTTTTGATGCCCTCGGGGCTTTTTTCCTCATCCATCTGTTCTGTATCCACGATGAACAGCCGTATGCCTAGCCCCACCTGGGGTGCAGCAAGGCCCACACCCTTGGCCTGGTACATGGTCTCCCACATATCCGCAACAAGTTGTGCCAGCCCGGGATGGTCCGGCTTGATTTCTTCGGCGACGCGTTTCAATATCGAATGGCCATAACTGTATATCGGCAGGATCATAATTCGCTTTGGTTCAAAAAATCTCTCAATAGGATAACGGCACTCATCTGATCGACCATTTCTTTCTTCGATCTGTGTTTTTTGCGGATTCCCATCTGACGCATGGTTTGTCGAGCTTCCAAACTACTGAAGGCCTCATCGACAAGATGTATCCGGACAACAGGCCATTTCTTTTTAATTTTTTCTCCCAGTGCCACTGCTTCTTGCGCATTTCTTGTAAGAACGCCATCGGGATGATAGCTCACCCCCAAAACAATGGAATCGATAAAAAAGGTTTCCATCAATTCATTTATGCGTTCCAAAAGGTTATCTGATGACGCAGTAGGCAATGGATTGATTGAAAGCCTCAATTCATCTGTCATTGCAAGACCGGTGCGTTGCGCACCATAATCGATGGCCAGAATTCTTCCCAATACGGTCGGCAAAGTTAAGCTTTTCACCAACAAAAAGACCCCCTCCACAACCGTGGAGAGGGGTCCTCATCCCAAAAACAGTAAACTCTTTTACAAGTGGTGATTTTCTTATTTCAAGACCACCATGCGTTTAGTATCTGTGTATTTCTCCGTAGAAAGCGTGTAATACACGACTCCTGTGGCTGAAATTTCGTCAGTTCCAATGGTCACCGTGTTCAGTCCCTTGTTGTATTGACCGCGCAACTGCTTGACCATTTTTCCGGTTACGTCAAAGAATGTCAAGGTTGCATTGCCTGCCTCAGGCAAGACAAATGCGATCTGGGTGACATCCGCAAACGGGTTCGGAGTATTTTGCTTCAATTCAAATCCGTCGGTGGTGATGGCAAAAGCATCAAACGTCAACGAAAGATCTTTCACTTCATAGCTGGCATCGTATACTTCTGCATTCGCAACTGATGAATTGATATCGAAGCTTTCACTTAACTGTCCGTTCGACCTGGCAATGAAGTTCATGACAAACAATGTCTGGCCATTCTCCACGGTCGATGCAAAGGCATCGGTCCATGAGGCGGTAAGGACACCTTCATCGGCTCTCTTGGTACCGAGGTTTTCCGCTGAAAGCTCGATTCCTGCCGATTCAAATCCTGTAAATGCCAGTTTGGACGCGTCGTACTCAACGGTAAACTGGAAGCCGATCATATCCATGGAAGACTCCATCCTTACCGGTACACTGACCGTTTCACCAGCCGTATAGTATTGCTCATCCGTGCTGACAGATGTCCTGCTTCGCCCACCGGCCAATACATTTTCTACGGCTACCGAACCGTTGACATCGGCTACCTTGATACCCACAAAATCAATGTGCATATCCGTGGCCAATTCACCAATGCGGTATACTTCAGGGAAATCGGCGTTCAATGGATCGCTGATGTTCTCGAAAGAATATCCCTTATCCACAAATCTCCACGAATTGTTGTTGGTGAATTCAGTTTCATAGCCGAGTATCACTCTTCTCAGATCCACGATATCCGAAGCGGAAACGTTCTGATCGTTATTGACGTCTGCTGCGATGACATCGTAAGGTGAATCGAGTTGCTTAAGACCCAGGATGTACTGCTGGATCTGTACGAGATCCAGTGTTGTAACACCATTGAGGTAATCCCTCGTACTTACCGGTCTGATGTCGTACTTTCCACCCATCGGCATAGCCGGGAATGAATAGTCACCTTCGATATTGGTAATGGTCTCGCTCAGCATCGTGGAAGCTCCATTGAACTCAG
>JBFKOL010000038.1:0-20927 GCA_041628815.1 Saprospiraceae bacterium
AACTCGTGGTGGCTTATCTGGTCGGTATGCCGGTAGCCAATGACTATTTCGATGAGATTGCGCCTTGTACAGACGGTGATGATGTGCAGTGTTTTTGCTCCTGGAGGACCTTTCGCAAAGATTATATACCCAATCGCCAACCTGTTGGTGACAGTATTCTGGTGACCAATCCTCTAAACTGGTCTACAACGCCTGAATACGCAGGGAAAGAACTTCACAAAGGAGCTGTATTGCGAAATTTTAACAAAGTATACAAAGGCATTGTGGATGCTTATTCCTATGATGGAATGTTATGGGTATCAAGACCCAAGTTTCCTTGGAGTTTTCTGTTTACGCGAAAAAATTACCACATCGCGGACTACAACTTTTTCTACATCAATGTGAGGGAAAATGCTGTCGATCGGGTTGCAGCTTTTCTTCATTAAGACGCTAGGGAGCGTGTGAGAGCTTACGATCGTTCTGTAAATAAGCCGGGCCGCAATCATAACTAGTCATTAACCCCTAGACATCAAAATCGATTCTAATGAATACGCATCACTTATTGCTGTTTGTCACATTTCTATCTGTTGGCTTGCCCCTGGTCGCGCAATCACCTTGTTCTAAGGGGCAAGAATATAGCCAGATGGATTTTTGGTTAGGAGATTGGAAGGTCGAAACAAAGAATGGCCAGGTGGCCGGTTATAACAAAATTGAAAAAATACTGGATGGTTGTGTGGTCCTGGAAAATTGGCAAGGCAATGGAGGGTCAAAGGGAAAAAGTTTTAACTATTATGACCCCAATACTGGTAAATGGCACCAGAAATGGGTGGATAACTTTGGGCAACCCCTGGAATTCGAAGGAGTGGTTGTAGACGATGAAATTGTCTTCAAGGGAGTTACCATAGATACCAGAACAGGCCAGGAGACCTGGCAGGAAATGACGCTGAAAAAACGATCGGAAGATGAAGTTCACCAGCTCTGGAAGCAATCAAATGACCAGGGAATTTCATGGACGATTGTGTTCGAAGGATATTATAGGCCTTATTCTCCACAGGAATGATTCATTGATAACACATTATACATAATAGATATATTGATATATCAATTTATATAATACAATAAAACCTGAATATCCTTTTTTTACATATATAATAAATTGTTGATATGTCAATCAACCAAATCTATCCATTTCCTGAAAACCGCGCAATGAACGGATGTCCCTGGAGAGCCTGGTAATAGATGAGAGCGAAAATTCCACTGTATAAAACTGTAAAAATAATCAGGTACAAGATCCTTGAAGAAGGAGTGAGGCGGGTATATTTTTTCTGGAAATAGGCGAACAATGGAATGATCTGCAGCGCGTGCAGCCCCAGGAAATGAGCGACGCGAAGATCTCCAAATTCCATGCTCCAATTTAGAAAAGGCAATCCGGGTCCTCCGTCTTCGCCTCCGACACTATGTGCCACATTATCCACCATTATTTTACCCACATAACTGGCCACCAGGAAAAGAAGAATACCCACCCGTACAGCTGTCAGGTATACCCGGTCCAGATGTGGAAGCTTCCTGAGATACAATAGGAAAAGGAGTGCAATAGCAAGCGTATTGACAAGGATCATGATTCCCATTATCCCAAAGAGAATACCGTCCATATCCGTATCAAAATTGAAGTGCGACCTCGTTGCCCTGGAGGCCTGGAAAAGGATGACAATGAATTCCAATATCATCGATAATGCAATGGTCCAGGACAGGCCCCGATTCCATTTTTTTGAAGCCTGAAGGTCAAACATCATCCATCCTACAGTCCAGGAATATATGCCGATCGACAGCGAAAATTTCATAGGTTTTATCCAGGTATTGATACCCAATACCTGTCTTCCGTCCAATACCAACATAAAGAGCAGTAGAAAGAATACAATGAAATGCGTCAGCCCCAGCCGGTACAGTATTTCATTGCGGTACCGCAACTCAGCAAGCCAATTAAAAATTCTCATGACCTGCTAGTTTCTTGGTTTTGATCGTCCTGATTACCAGATACAACAATAATCCTATTGGCCCGAAAAAGAAAGTCAGCAACTGGCAAGGTAGGATAACTAGCCGGTGAATGCCGTGTTTTTTGGCATCACCATATTCCCAACTACCCAGCCACAAATCAAAAGCCAAATAATGGACCCAACCGGCAACCAGTAATGTGTCGCTCCCGAAAAGTAAACGGATGCCTTCAATGGAGCCAAAACCTCCCTGTGATGATCCCCAACCCGTGGCGATCAGGTATGCATAGATTACACTTAGAAGGATCGGAATCAAACCACTCTGGACAAGCGATCGTGAATATTTCCATTCCGGTATTGCGAGCAACAATATCCAACCCAAAAAGACCAGGTTGTTCGCCATGTTGAAAATGAAATCGATGGACATGATGCAAATTCTTTGATCTCAAGGTAATAAAAGACACCTACTTATAGGGATGCATGGTGGCATGGCAATTCTCTTCCCAAATATCCACTTGAAATGAATTCGAGCGGGACCGTATTGTTGAAATCACACTACCAATGAATTGGGAAACTTATTCATCATTGCATGCTCAGAAAGCATTTGTGCAGCTTCCGTTAATGGCACTGTGGCGAATGGATCTTCTCCCGAACCAAACGGACGGCTTGGAGAACATACCCATTTTTGTCACTGATCTTGTCGAATGCTCGTACTGCGTAATTCAATTACGGCAATTTCGGGCCACATGCCTACTCGTCCCGGGAATCCCAGGTAACCGAAACCCCTGTTAACATAAAGCCGTCTCCCCGTATTTTCATACCATCCCAGCCAATTCTTGTACCTGTATTTTATTGGGCTCCACTTTAAAAATGGAAGATTGATACCGAATTGCATACCATGAGTATGTCCACTTAATGTGAGTTGAATTTTTCTTTCATGGGGCAGCACCTTTTCCTCCCAATGTGTTGGATCATGTGACATCAACAAGACGAAAAGGTCATCCGGGAGACCTTCCAAAGCTTTTTCCAGCTCCCCTCGTTTAGGGAAAAATCTACCTGCACCCCAATTCTCTACCCCTGCAATGCCTATAGCGGAATCTCCATTTTGCAGCATCCTGTGCTCATTGAGCAGCAGTTCGAAACCCATTTCTTCGTACTTGGCATAAAAATCGGACCAGTAGGCTGGTCTTTTGTCCCTTTCAGGGGGCTGCCCGTAGTAGTCATGGTTGCCGAGGATGGCATACTTTCCAAATGGTGCTTTTAGGGATTGGAACAAGTCGATATAGGGATTTATTTCATCCTTGAACTGATTGACGAGGTCCCCTGTGAAAACGATGATATCAGCTTTCTGGTCATTAGCGAGGTCAATGCCTTTCTTTACTCCTGTGATGCTGTCCCAGCTGCCGGAATGTGCATCTGACAAGTGTAATATCCTGAATCCGTGAAATTCCTGTGGCAGGTCATCCAGATAAACGGTGCTGTGTTCGATTTTGAAGCGGTACTTACCCGCAAGAACACCAAAAATCAAACTGAGTAATACCAATAATCCTAACGTCGAAACAACCAATATCACCCAATAGGGCCTATTCAACAAATCTTCAGGAACAGAATGGGAATTGCCGAGGGCGATTGTTGCCTTCCAGACCCCTCCCATAAGCCAGCGCAACGCATCCGTCACAAAAAGAAGGAGGACGAAAACGACTTTGGCTACAATGAAAGATAAGGAAGTTCCAAACCATAGATTTACGAAAAAACTGCGTTGAAGAGCCGTTTTACGCAAAAATGTGGCAGGCCTGATGGCACCAGCATAACTGAGCAATGTTATGATGATATAGCTCAGTGCTATAGGCAAGGACCCTTTTTCTTGTCGGGATAGTTGAACAATTCCATCGTAAGCGTAGAGGTCCAAAATAAAGACCAGGGCCAATTGAATAAATATGAAGATGATTATCCGGGTCATCCTTGAGATGTGCGAAAACTTAAAAACAAATTATCTCGGTATCTTACCATTGAAACACCATAGTATCCCGAGACACAAAAACTAAAAAAACAATGAAATGGCAAAAGGTTTGATTTCAGAAGCTTCCATGCAGTTTTTAACAGATCTCAGGGAAAACAACGACAGAACATGGTTTACAGCTAATAAATCCAGGTATACCCGGGCCAATGCGGAAATGAAGGCATTCCTGGCCACTTTGGTCGAGGAAATGAATAAGAAAGACCAAATCGAGGGATCAAAGTTATTCAGGATCTATCGCGACATCAGGTTTTCTAAAGATAAAACCCCCTACAACAGTCACTTCAGCATGTCTATGTCCCGTACCAAGCCTTTTTTGCGCGGGGGTTATTACATTCGCATAACGCCTGGGAACTCTGTGATTGCATGTGGATTTTGGAACCCGAATCCAAAAGACCTCTTTCTTATTCGCAAAAACATAGCAATCGATGACACTGCCTTCCGCGAGGCTATAGGAGACCCTTCAATCGCGAAAATTTTCGGTACGCTTGAGGGCGAAACGGTGAAAACTGCCCCAAAGGGCTTTGCTAAGGACCATAGTGCCATTGATCTAATAAGGCACAAGCAATTCATCCTAACGAAAGCATTTTCTGACAAGGAAGTGACAGGAGTTGGTTTTGCAGGTAAGGTAGCTACTTGTTTCCACGCTGTGCGCCCCTGGTTTGACTATATGAGTGACATCCTGGGCCACGACCTGAATGGAGTACCTTTACACTGAAACCGGGGATTAATACTCTTTTCTGTTCAGGATGATTAAGGCACCTACCACCCCTGGCACCCAACCGCACAGCGTGAGAAGGCATATGATAAGGAATGAACCGCAACCCTTGTCTATGACGGAAAGAGGAGGTAGAAGTATTGCTAATATGGCGCGAAGAAGGCTCATTGTTTTTTCTTCAAAAAACACGGATTTCCGTCATCACAGTTTCAATCCTTAGACCAACCAAGAAACAGAATCGACAAAAATTAAAAAAGGGGCATTTTTTGCCCCTTTAATCTTAAAAAAAATTAGAGTTATTACTTCAGTGGCGGAATGCGAAGAATTTGTCCAGGGTAGATCTTATCCGGATGCGACAGCATCGGTTTATTAGCTTCAAATATGACCGGGTATTTCATGGCATCACCATACACTTCCTTGGCGATTTTGGAAAGGGTATCACCACTTTTCACTTCGTGGAACTTGGATTCCGGTTCAGGGTTGCGCACATCAATATTGTCAGCTACAGCTCCGATGCCTTCAACATTTCCCAGTGCGAGAATAATTTTTTCTCGGTCAGCATTGGTTTCGGTGGAACCACTGACGATGACTTGTTCTGCCAGTTCTATGTGTAAGTTGCTTACAGGAATGCCCAATTCTGCCACCGCGCCGCGGAGATCCTGTATCTTCTCTTGTTCAGCCGTAAGGGTAGGTTGTGCTTCTTTTTTCTTGAACACTTTTTTGCCGGCGTTTTTTATGAATGAAAATAATCCCATTAGGTAATGATTTAAGGTTTTAAAAAATGGAGTGCAAAGATCATTCATTTTGACCTTTCCACCATATTTAGATGTAGAATTTTAAAAAAGTATCGCTCTGTGAAAGTAATTTGGCCGGAATAATTTCAAATCCTTCAATTGGCAGCTGCAGTAATGCTGAACGGTACAACGGTCTTTGCCCATCGCAGTTCGACATGGCCGTTGGCATTTGTGAATTCCATTCTTTCGGTGATTTGATCGACAGATTTGGATGACACCTGAACGCGCAATGCATCTTTGCTTTCGTCGTATCCGTAGGCACCCCATTGTTTTGTAACCGTATTAAAAATGATGGTCCATTCTTTTTCACCAGGAATGGTAAAAAGGGCATACGTTCCTTTTTTCAATGATTGGCCTTCGACGAGTACGTCTGAGGAAAAAGAAATCGTTGTTGCTTCATTTGCCCCGGTACGCCATACTTTTCCAAAAGGTTCCAATGCATTTTCTCCAAAAATTTTTCTACCACGAACGGAAGGAGCATTGTATTGAATGACAATTTCAACACCATCGATGGACGTTTCGAGCGTCTTAGGAGGACTTAAAACTTTCTGATCTGATTGTGCAAAAGACAATGTTGCAAAGACGGTCAAAAATAAGGTGGAGAGCACGAAGTTTTTCATGATGATTTGTTTAGGCACATAGATACTATCACCTGATTGTTATTTCATATTAAGGTACCGTTAAAATTGAAGTTATTTCAAACCCATTTTTCGTCCGAGTGCTTTTTTGAACTCGTGTTTCATCAAAAACAATGCAGCATTGTTACCCGAGATGTGGAGGTCTGGTTGCTTGCCTTCGGCCAGGCGAATCAATTGATAGGCATAATAACCTGCTTCGGCAGAAAATGTGAAAATCCTGGAGGTGGCCGGCCTAAAATAATCCTTCAATCGTCCCGTACTTCCCGTGATAAGTCCACGTATGGCATCAGGTTCCGTACAGAAAGGCCGGGCAATACCGATTAGGTCCAGGTGACCATCTTGCAGGGCTCGCATCATGACGTCCCTGCTTCTAAAGCCTCCTGTAACCATAATTGGCATCCCAGATTGGGTGCGTACACGACGCGCAAAATCAAGAAAATACGCTTCCCGTTCCAAAGTGCTTTTTCTCGTGTGTTCTCCCATCATAGCTTGTTTTTCATAGGTGCCTCCTGAAATCTCCAGGAGATCGATTTTACCATCGAGCATCGATACAATATCCATGGCCTCCGCTTCATCAAATCCACCTCTTTGAAAGTCGGCGGAATTCAATTTCACCGAAACGGGGATACCAGCTGGTACAGCGGATTTGACCGATCCTACGACGGACAAGAGCAACCTCGCCCTGTTTTCAAGTGAGCCACCCCAGTTGTCTCTTCTTCGATTGGTCATAGGGCTTAGAAACTGTGATATCAGGTATCCATGGGCAGCATGAATCTGGATTCCTTCAAAACCACCTTTGATACAGAGTTTTGCGGTAGTGGCAAATCTTTCGATTATATCCGAAATTTCATCCACCACAAGACTACGGGGCGGCATGAAAAGTCCTCCTCTCTTCAGCCACACAGAAGAGGCTGAAACAGGTCTGTGATTGATAAGGTAATTGGTCTGTCTTCCAGGATGACTGATCTGAGCCCAAAATCGCGCTCCTTGATCTCGTACCGTCTTTGTCCAGGTTTTCAAGGAGGGGATGGCATCTTCGTCTTGTACCACCACATTTCCTGCTGATTCAAGATGATTGCCGTCGCACATGATGTTGCCTGACAAGTGAAGTCCGGTGCCGGTTTCTGCCCATCGCTTATAGAGATGATTATGAAGAAAGTTGGGCAATCCCCCGGAATTACACAATCTTTCGGTCATGGCAGCTTTACAAATTCGGTTGGGCAACACTTGTCCACATGGAAGGCTGAATGAAGTGTCAATCATTCGTTAGAGATTCGGTTTTTTCGAAAAAAACAAATGGTGAAGGCAAAATTAGCCACTATGAGCGTTTATCTTAATGACACTTGACCAAAAAGCTGGAGAAATAGGTCTTCAACTTTGTCGAAATCCCTGTTAAATTTGTGCTAACCACAACAAATGAGTGTTCTCATTATGCGATTTCTTAAAACTGTTACCTTCCTTACATTCATCCTCTTGACAATAGGCTCGACCCTGGCCCAGGACAGGTTTGAAAGATTTTATCAGACCAACGATGAAGATTTCGTCACTGTTCATATGGCAATTAGAGGTAGTTCATATCTCATTTATTCTGCTGAATTGAATGAGGATGGCCAGGTCATTGGCACCAATATCACGAGCCTTGATCAGAAAGGCAGCGTCAACTGGTCCAACTCGTTTCTGTATGGCGACAGTCTTATCATCAGAAACATCGGTGAAATCGTAATTCTTGAGGATGGGGGCATCGCTTTCAGTGCGTTGCTCGACACGATTGGCACGAATAAGGTGATCACAAAAATCGACAACAACGGAACGGTGCTATGGTCTGTGCTCGGGGGCCAGCATACCGATCTTCCGACCATTGCTTCAGACAGGTTGAATCTTTTAGAAGTCAATGGGCAAAAAATCCTGTCAACCCATGTTGTCGAGGAAGACGACGGTACTGATCTGTACCTCATTAGCACTTTGTATGATGGACAGTTTGACTGGGCAAAAAAAATGGCGGCTGCAGATACAACGGGCAATGCCTTGAGAGAAAGCATCAGGGATATGACCGTTCTTCAAGACTCCACTGTTTTGCTCGCTGGCAATTTGTCTTCAGTATCACGGCAACTCTTTCTTACAAACATCACCGACAGCTGTGACGTCCATTGGTCCAGGAGCTATACGGGCGATTTTGGAGCAGGTTTATCACAATCCGTGATGTCTATTGATCAACTTGTGGATGGCTCAATCGTCCTTCTGGGCGCACAAGCCGGCAGCACCACCAATACTTTTGTACTTCGCGTGGACTCATCGGGACACTATATGCGCTCTTGGATGTTACGGTCAAACGACCCCGCCTATGAGCTGATACCCAATAAGATCATAGGCTTGCAGGATACCACGGTAAGCGTTGCCATGAAACGCCTTGACTTAAGTAGCAATATTGTACAACCTTTGATCATTCACTTTGACCTCGATACTACGGTCGTTTTCCAAACCTTGCTGAAGGAAGTAGTCGATGGGCAGGTTGACAGGTCCGGCTTCGTTACACCGGACAGTATGACTGTCGCTATGGCTGTATCGGTAGACACCAACGATTCCGTAATTCCCTATGTAATTAAATTGGACGAACAGGGCCAGACCTTGTGCAACGAAAGTGTTGACCTGGTCATGGTCGATTCCGTATTTTTTTATACCGACACCCTTGTGTGGATGACGACTTCGGTTGAGGCGTTCGATTCTGTACGAACAATCAGCGAAAACTATGGTGGCTTCAGTCCTCCCACCCTCAATCTGCCCGACACTTTTTTCTGTCCCCAGGATCCTGTCATATTTACGGTGGATGCCAGAGTGCCTGGTGCCATTGCCTACATTTGGGATGATTTGCGCACAGACAGCATACGTACTTTTTTTGAGGAAGGCATGTATTCTTTAACGGTTACTGTGGGTACGGACGTCTGTTTTGAGCTGTGCGACACCACCACCATCACTGTACGGGAGTTTCCAGAGGCTGCGATTGTCCAGGATGCCGTAAATTTCTGTTCTACCGGCGAGATCTTGCTGGGCGTGGTCTCTCAGAACCAAATCAGGGAGGTGCTGTGGTCGACCGGAGAGACCACACAGCAGATTGCTGTGACTGAATTAATGGGTTACAGTGTCAGGATAATAGACGATTGCGGTAATGAGGCTGAAGCCTCGATCAATCTCAGTGATTTCAGTCGTTCCAACGCACCCATCATCGACCGCTCAGATGCCGACATATGCGTAGACAATACCATACGTCTGTCTGTAGGCAATATACCTCTTGAAGATTTGTCCTGGTCGACCGGTGAGACTGACGTTGCCTCCATTGTCATTTCAGAACCCGGCACTTATACGGCTTCCAACAATGAACAATTCTGTCCTGGGGAAACATCAATTGTTATACCCGATGACGCCTTCGTCCCCGACATTAGCGTGAACATTGATGAAACGTGTTCCAACCCCATCGTTCTCTTAATCAGTGGTGAGGGCATTGTGGCGCAAGAGTGGAATGATGGTTCTACACGTCCCTTTTTGAATGTCACCGAACCCGGCACCTATACTGTCACAGTATTTGATGCTTGTGGTGATTCTGAGACTGCCTCTATCGATATCAGCGAAGACCGCGTCCTCGAATGTATACCACCACCGCAAGGCGTTGAGTGTCTGCAGTGGCCCAATGCTTTCATCCCATCGAGCAACGAGGAAAACAACCAAACTTTCGGACCCAAAAATGATTGCGTCATTTTACAGGACTACGAGCTGAGGATCTACAATCGATGGGGCAAAAATATCTTTACCTCTAACAATGTCGACGCCAGGTGGAATGGAAGGGTTAACGGCGACAATGCACCACCGGATGTCTACTTCTGGTGGGCAAAATATAGCGACGGTAGCACTACATTCCAGGATGAAGGCGACGTGACGCTGATCAGGTAATTGAACCATTTAGTTATTTGTCGATTTAATTTCCATGTTGGATTTGATAATAGTGGGAGGTGGCCCGGCAGGAATACAGGTGGGAGTAGCTGCTCAAAAAGCAGGATTGTCTTATATGATCATCGAAAAAGGAGTGTTGGTCAATTCCATTTTCAGGTTTCCCGCCAATATGATCTTTTTTTCTACCTCGAAAAATTTGGAGATAGCTGATATACCCTTCATTTCACACTCTGATAAGCCTACCCGAAGAGAAGCCCTTGAATATTACAGAAGAATAGTAGAAAGCTATGATTTGAATGTCAAGTATTATGAAAGGGTAGAATGTGTAAAACCCCTGAACGGCAGGTTTGAAGTGCATACCGCTAAAAGCGTTTACAGCGCCTCTTCCGTCGTAGTGGCAACAGGATTCTATGATACACCGCGACTTATGGAAGTGCCAGGAGAAGACCTTCCCAAGGTCAAGCACTATTACGACGAGGCACATCCCTATGTAGGTCAGAAAGTGCTGGTCGTTGGAGCCGCCAATTCAGCATGTGATGTGGCTTTGGAAACCTGGCAGAAGGGTGCTGATGTGACCATGGCTATCCGGGAAAGCGAGCTTTATCAAAAAGTCAAATACTGGATACTTCCCAACATAGAAAACAGGATCCAGGAAGGATCCATTAAGGCCTATTTTAACACGTTTGTTAAAGAGATCAAGGCACACACCGTCGTCCTGGAAAGCGGAGATGATGTTTTTGAAATTGAGAATGACTTTGTCCTTGCGATGACAGGGTACCTGCCAGATTACGAATTGCTGGATAAGCTAAGTGTGCCGATTGATGATAGCGACTTGCGAAAACCGATCTTCGATCCTGAAACGCTCGAGACGAGTATTCCCGGCTTATTTGTTGCCGGTGTAGTCAATGCCGGAATGAATACAAGCGAATTGTTCATTGAAAATACCAGGCATCATTCTGAATTGATTATTGAACGTATTTTGAGTCGAAAAATGACGACAGAAGTTGTATAAATTTTACATTTGCACAAAATTCAGAATATGACAGAATCGGCGAAATCGACAAAAATGTACTGGTTGCTATTTCTCGTTTCAACCGTAATCATGTGTTTCATGTTGGCATTTATGTCCGAGTGGTTTTGGGTCTGTCTTCCCTTAGTTCTCACATTCCTTGTCCAGGCCTTGGATAAAATGTAGTCAGTTAAAGAGATTTAAACTCTTTTAGTAAAATGTTAATTGTATTCTCATTTCAAGATGAGCTATAGATCTGCATGAGACATTGTACTATTTTAAGGTATAAATACTGCATATGAAAAACCGCTACTTTCTTTTCTTGTCATGCGCAGTCTTCTTTTCTTTTTCCTGTCGGTCCGTAGAGAAATTGGTGGATAAAGGCAGATACGATGAAGCCATTGATCTCGCTGTCGATAAACTGGGCAGGAACAAGAATCTACCGACAAAACACATAAGGGCCCTCGAGGAAGGGTTTCAGCGGATCCAGGTTCGCGATCTCAAGAGGATCGATTATCTCAAAGGTGAGTTGAACGATGCCGTCTGGGATGAAGTTTATGACATCATTGAGCGCATAGAGTCCCGGCAGAAACGTTTAGATCTATTGATGCCGATAGATAATGATGAAGGCTACTCCGCACATTTTGACTTCATCGGGACAGAATCACTCAAAAATGAGGCTCGCAGGGGTGCTGCTCGGTTTCATTACAACGTGGCGAAACATTTACTTGATGATTTTGACTCTGTCAGGGATCGTTCGCTTGCAAGGGCAGCTTTTGATGAATTGCGGATAGTGCACGAATACATACCTGGTTTTGAGGATTCAGAAAAACTATTATCAAAAGCTAAGGACGAGGGTGTGGTCCATGTACTTCTCAAATGGCACCCTTCTTCTTCAGATCTAATCCCTAGAAACCTCCGGGATCAACTGGTGGTAGAGGCTGAGGAAAACAAGGACAGGTTTTGGATTCGATACCATGACGTGTTTGAAGATGAAGGGGTTTACGACATACTGGCCCAAATTGTCCTCGAAGAACTGCTCGCAGGACCTGATCGCGAAGAAGTGAACAGGTCGCAGGAATCGAGGGTCTTGTTGTTGGAGAAAGAAAAGACACCTCAGACCGATATCGATACCATAGGGGTCGTTGATGGCTTAAAACCGCAAAAATCTGAGGAAACACTCGTTCATATCGTCGAAACGATCAGGACAAAAACGCTGGATCTCAAGGGCTTCTTCGAAATGAGGGATTATGCAACGGGCAAATTGTTGGAGCGCCAACCCTTTGTCGTTTCTGAAAGCTTTTACAGCAGTACTGTTGAAGAGTTTTATTACAGGGGAAAACATCCGCAGGGTTCATCAATAGTGTATATCAAACAAGGTGACACCTTGCTTCCATTTCCTTCTACAGAAAAGATGGTACGACAAGCGTTGCTCAAATTGAAAAAGCGTTTTGACAAATTTGTCCTCAGCATTCAAACATCGTAAACTGAAATGGTCAGGCCTTGATAGGTTTCTTGCCGTTCGATTCAATCGAAAGTGCATTTAATCAAGCTAAAGATTGCCGGAATTTTTCGATTGTTTACCAAGCGTAAAATCGGTGTATTTTACCAGTCTGTTGACGTAATGAATAAACCTTTTAATTTCATTGTGGTTAGATTAGAGCCATGAGTATTCTCAGAAATATCAAGAAAAATCTTAACGAGCATCGTATTTCGGAATGGTATGCGATCGAGAAAGAAGAAGATCTCGAAGTTGCACACCAACTGTCCTTCAAAAAGCCTGTCGTATTGTTCAAACACAGCACGTCTTGCGGTATCAGCGCCAGGGCTAAATATCTTCTGGAGAGCGAATGGGGTGATCTGGGTCACGATATCGGTTTTTTCTACCTAGATCTTTTGCAATACAGACCTTTATCGAACCGCATTTCGTCAGATTATCATGTAGTTCACCAGTCTCCGCAAATAATCATATTGCATCGCGGCGAGGCTGTCTATGATACTTCTCATCACCGTATAAGCATTGCCGATATTGGTCATCAACTTACTCTGGTCGGGAAGGGATCACCGAACGGAGATTAAGGTTATGTCAAAAATGATGGGTGTATCCGGGGTTATATTCGGTGGTGATCCCGATCGACCGTAAGCCAAATGACTTGGAATGATCAGGGTGCCCTTTCCCCCTGTGCCAAAAAGGGGAATGCCCTCCTGCCACCCCAGGATTACGTTGGTGAGCGAAATCGTCAGGGGCGTACCCCTTTCGATGGAGGAATCGAATGTTTGTCCGTTAAGGAGATAACCATGATAATCCACAGTAACTACACTTTGAGCATTGGGAAAGGGATCCTCTCCAGGTAGATCAACCACGTAATAAAGTCCGGATTCTGTTCTCGTTGCATCGATCTGGTTAGATTCGATGTATTCAGTAATGAGCTTCTCATTGTATGCTGCAGCGTCGCTGTAAAAATCGTGAAGTACCACCTCAAATATCAGGATGGCATTTGGTGGTATCGAGGCTGACCCCGCTGCACCGAATCCGAGATCGGGCGTGAGAAACAAAATACCTTCGCCACCTCTACCGAACAATTGAATGCCTTCCTGCAAGCCTGGAATAAAATTTATTACATCGAAGATAACGGGTATGCCTTCATCATAGGAAGATTGAAACTGGCTGCCATCGATGAATCTTCCTACGATATCTATAACTACCGTACTATTGATATCAGGTCTCTCACTTTCTCCGGGCTCGTTTATGGAAAAATACAAACCGCTGGACGTTTTGTCAGCATCAATGTTTCTTGCATTGATGTAAGAAAGGATTTGTTGTTCATAATCTACTTCTGGTGACTCATCTTCACCGCATGACCATAAAATTGACACCATCAATAGGAACAATACTTTCTTTATCATACTTTTCTCTAATTTGATTAAGTGACAAAAGTAGAAGTTTTGGTCTATGGATTTCACCAGATAGAAGAACGAATTCACAGACAATAGAGACATCTTTACATTTTTCACAAATAAAGCGTGATGCACAGACTACCGACCGAAGTTCGTTGGGCGTTCATCTATTCAATAGTGGCCATAGGTTGGTTTCTGTTTGAAAAACTCATGGGCTGGCACGGGCCGCGCATTGAAAAACATGGACTATACAGGGCATTTTTAATCCTTCCTTCTCTTGCTGTTTATGCCTTGGCGATCAGGGAAAAACGCGAATATTTTTACGATGGGAATATGACGTGGATCGAGGGTTTAAAAAGCGGTGTGATGATGACGATTTTCATTGCCATGCTCAGTGTCCCGGTGCAATGGTTTTCCTATCATATCATAAGTCCGGGTTTTTTTGATAAAGTCATTCGATTTCAGGTTTCGAGCGATATGATGGACGAAAAGTCAGCCCGCGAGTATTTCAACCTGTCTTCGTACCTCGTGCTAAGCCCGATAATCTGTTTTCTGGCGGGCTTTATGACCTCGGCGGTTGTGAGTATCTTTGTAAAAAGAACTTGATGGTAGTGATATTTCCTGCCTTCTATGTTTTGTTCATAAACCTTCAGGGATGATCATAGCTGAAATAAAGAAACATCAGGCGCAAGATGGAGAAATAGTATGGATAGGTATCCGTCCTAACAAGCACACACCTTTATCCGAAGTCGATACGGTGTGTTTGATCCAGGGAAAAGGACTTGATGGTGACCATTACGACCGCAAGGATGACCATAGACAGGTCACCCTGATACAAAAGGAGCACCTGGAGTCCGTTGCGGCAATACTTGGCCGAATGATAGAGCCTGGGATGGTAAGAAGAAACTTGGTGGTCAAGGAGATCAACCTTCTGTCGTTGCACGATTCAAAATTTTCAATTGGAGACGAAGTGATTTTGGAGGGCACGGGACACTGTCATCCTTGTTCCAGGATGGAAGAGGCTCTGGGATATGGTGGATACAATGCTATGCGGGGACACGGTGGTATAACGGCACAAATTGTCCGTGGTGGTGTTATTAAGCTGGGTGATGCTGTCACCTTGTTATCCGAAGAAAAGTCCTAGGATACATTTAATTGTTCATATAAATTAAATCTCAATTGATATATCAAGCTGATGGAAAATTTCACGCATATTAATCCAGAAGATCAGCCTGCAATGGTGGATGTAGGGGCCAAAGATGTGACGAAAAGGGAGGCTGTCGCCACTTCCAGGGTTCGTTTGACTCCTGAAATAGCCGCATTGCTCGAAGATGGTGACATCAGGACGAAAAAAGGGCCGGTTTTCCAGACGGCGGTCATAGCGGGTATTATGGCATGCAAGAAAACGAGCGATCTGATTCCGATGTGCCATCCACTGCCGTTATCTTCCTGTAATATTGATATATCAATGAAGGAAGACGCCCATGTATTGATTAGATGCCAGGTCAAGGTGACTGGTAAAACGGGTGTTGAAATGGAGGCTCTTACGGGCGCATCCATCGCTGCACTCACCATATACGATATGTGCAAATCGTTTTCGCATGATATAGCCATTATCCAAACTCAACTCGAACATAAAAGTGGAGGCAAATCATTATTCACCAGAAAGTCATAAGAAACACCCTCCAGTCGCAAGACCCGCATGGGGTAATTACTTTCGCTATGAATGGACCATCCTGGGAGCTCCTTGCGATCGTATCCGCACCATGGTAGATGGGGTGATCTCAATACTCCAACATGTTGCAAAATTGGCCTATCTAGATGCCGACCACCGGTCAGAAGGGCGTCCGCATTCTGGCTTCATATTCAACGACAAGATAGAATACCACAGGATAGATACACTTCATCCGCTGAACAGTTACGATCTCAAAATACTTTCAAACCAGGTGGACATAGGGCTGGTGAATGGCAACCATTTCAGGGGAAATCGTCAAATCGTCGTAATTAACCAGAAAAAGAAGGATTCTCTTTACCGCAAATTGGACCGATTGGATGATGTGAGGATGATTGTCCTTGATGAAGGAGAGAAGGATGTACACCATTTTCTCAATCCATTAGTGGCTGGCAAGGAAATTCCCGTGTTTTACTCTTATGAATTGGATCGCATAGCCGCTGTTCTTCTCCGGGATTGGAAGTTGTCCTTGCCTCCAGTGCATGGCTTGGTACTGGCTGGAGGAAAAAGCAGCCGGATGGGGACAGACAAAGCATTCCTTAAGTACCACGACAGGGAACAGGCAAGACACATGGCTGAAGTACTCAAGGAACACTGCAAATCAGTCGCTTATTCACTGGCACGTGGACAGACCAAAAGTTTCCAACCTGACCAGGAGACGATATACGATCTGTTCGATGCACTTGGTCCTTTTGGTGGTATCCTTAGCGCTTTCAGAACCCGGCCGGATGTGGCTTGGCTTGTGGTGGCTTGTGACCAGCCACTGCTGTCAGAAAACCATATTGAATACTTGCTAGCCCAAAGGAATCCATCTAAAATTGCATCGTGTTTTCACAACCCAGAAACAGGATTTCCCGAACCCCTGATCACTCTATGGGAACCCAGGGCTTATCCGAGATTACTTGAATTCCTTGCAATGGGCTATGCATGTCCAAGAAAAGTTTTGATCAATTCTGACGTCGAGCTTTTGCACATTGAAGATCATGAATTCATGAAAAACGCCAACACAAAGGACGAAATGCTCGAACTTAAAAATCGCATTTCAGGATCAAATTGATAAGAAGACTTTATACAGCCTGTCGATCTGCCACCTGGATCATTGGTTTTGTTTTTTCGAGATAGTCGTGTTTTTCAAAGCGCATGAAATAAACGCTTACGAGCATGGAGAAAGCGAGATATGTTGCCATCAAATAAGTGCCGCCAGGTATGTATTCATCTATGCCGAACCATCCATCCATAGCGAAAAGAATATAATATCCGAACAAGGCTTTCATCAGTTCTGCTGGCAGTGCCACAATGTGACGGTCCATCAGGCTGGTGTATGCAAAAATTGAGATCATAAGAAATGCAGCATATAGCGTGATGCTGAACAATCCGTAGTCAGCAAGTTTTACCAACAATAAAAACATCAACAAATTGTGAATGACAAGTTGGAACCATGACCATGCCTTCATTGGCATGCTGGAAGGCACCTCGTACTTTTCCATTTGATAGACGTTATCAATCGATGCCACCGGATATTTCTTTTTTACATCATCTGGTCTCCAGCCCGTAGGCATAAACCACAATCTGATCTTATCCCAGAGTTTCCTTGTCCTCCAGGCATCCTTAAAAAGCAACCACATGTGCTGGTAATTGATGAGAATGGGATTCCAGGTTTTAACAGCTCTTTTTACTCCATATACAGGGGGTACATTTTCGAGTTCTTCCTGAAAGGTGCCAAACCATTTATCCCAGAATATAAATATGGCGGCGTAGTTTTTGTCTATGTATTCGGGGTTTATGGCGTGATGGACGCGGTGATGTGAAGGTGTTACAATGATATTTTCAAGCCATCCCAGTTTCCCGATGAGCCGGGTATGATACCAGAACTGTGCAAAAAGGTGGAGAGGTGCCGTAATTGCCACCACTTCTGTAGGTATACCTACAAGTGCCATGGGAATGTAGAGAAAGAAATATACCCCAACGATTCCCGAAATGGATTGTCGCAAGGCACAGGAGAGATTGAACTCTTCACTGGAGTGATGAACAATATGCCTGTTCCAGAAAACATTAATGGTATGATTGAAACGATGAGACCAATAGGAAGCGAAGTCGATCAAAACGAATGCAAAAATGTACAACCATAGTGTCGACTGAATATGAAAGATGGCCAGGTGATCCGCCATCCATGAATAGCTCACGATGACTACAGACAGGCCGAGAATATCTTTGAGGGTATTGGTCATACCCGAGCTAAGACTTGAAATGGTATCCATGGCTCTATTCACGGGATAGTTCATCATCCTGCTCGCGATGTACTCAGCGATGATTAACAGGATGAAGCCAGGTATGGCATACATAAGTACTGTTGCATAGGTTTCCATGATCTGCTAAGTTAGGACATTCAAAAACAGAAGAGAAGTTCTCGTTATTCATTTTTAAGGTGATCAAATTCAGATATGGATAATTCCTATCTTGCACACCATATGGATTACAAAGAAGCCGGAAAAAAGATCCTTTATCATTTGTTTGATCCGGTGGTACATATCGTAAAGGCCGTTGGGCTCAAGCCCAATCATGTAACAGTAGTTGGATTGTTGTTGAATATTATAGCTGTTCTCCACCTTTTAAATTATTTCGAATGGCGCGACTTTTATTATGGAGATAACCTTTTGGGTTTTGGCATCATACTTGGATTTGCCGGCCTTATGGACACAATGGATGGTCGACTGGCCAGGCTGTACGGTCTCAAGACGAAATTCGGAGCTTTCTTTGATTCGGTCATTGACCGATATTCCGAATTTATTATGTTTTTCGGCATTTTGATGTATTTCCAACAATTCAACAACTACCCCGGTGTTGTCCTCAGTTTTTTTGCCCTCATTGGATCAATTATGGTCAGCTACAACCGGTCACGGGCGGAGGCATTGGGTATTGATTGTGCCGTAGGCTTTATGCAACGACCGGAAAGAATCGTGTTCATCGGAGTCTGGGCGATACTGTTTGGCATTCTATACCGGTCTGAGGCAGCCATAGCCCTCAAAAGTTTTGCCATCCCGGGTCTCGACCTTTTCACAGCAGGTTTTTTGATGCTTGCCATTACGACCAATGTTACTGCACTCAGGCGGGTAGTACACTCCGAGCAACAAATGAACAAGGCGCTCTAACCCTCCGAGCAGAATATTATCCTTAATATTGCCGGCGCATCAAGTAGAATGGAACAGTTCTGGAGCCGAACAAAAGTTGCTATTCCTTTCAGTGTAGTCTACATAGGCCTGATCAATTTGACCATGGAATGGCGGCCGGATCACTCCTTCTTCATCATCTTTGTGACGGCATGTCTGATTCTTCACAGGAGAACACACCACCTGGTTTTCATCTTGTCTGCGTTCATCCTTTTTTGGATAAGCTATGATTTCATGAGGCTTTACCCAAACTATCTTGTTAATGATGTACATGTAGAAGACCTGTACATGATGGAAGTGAAATGGTTTGGCGTCTACAACCATGGCTCCAAAGAGATTCTTTCCGAATGGTTTGCCAGCAGGAAGTATGTCATGTTGACCGTGATCGCCGGGATTTCCTATTTGCTTTGGGTCCCGGGACCTATGGCCTACACCTGGGTACTTTCTAAGAAAGCACCTCGACAAATGATTCTCTTTTCCTATGCTTTTCTCTTGACGAATTTTATCGGGTTCATCATTTATTACCTGTATCCGGCAGCTCCACCCTGGTATTATATGAATTATGGCAACGGAACAGATTTTACCATTCCGGGGAGTGAGGCGATGCTGGCTCATTTCGACGAGATCATAAACTTTCCATTGTTCAATGGGATTTATGCCAAAAATGCCAATGTTTTTGCTGCAGTACCTTCACTACATGCCGCCTATCCTGTTGTTGGGTTGTTTTTTGCCTTGAAGTTCAACCATAGATTCTGGATCTGGTTCTTTTCATTCCTGACAGTAGGTATCTGGTTTGCGGCAGTCTATTCTCAACATCACTATATCATAGATCTATTGTTGGGATTGGTCTGTGCTGTAGTTGCGTATTTCGCGATGATCCGAATATCGAGGACAACGGCTTACACCAGGTTTGAAAATTGGATGATTAGCAGGCTGGAGGCATAATGACCGACAGCCACGTGGCCTACCAGGCCAGATAATTTTGTTCGATAAGTCATTTTTAAGAACATTGACTTAACTTTGGCGCCCATTTGGTCAAGCCCAAAATAGAAAATTATGACTGCAGTCAAAAAAGTTGAAAAGGCCAGCGGCAGGCTTGGCATATTACTTCCCGGAATGGGGGCCGTTGCCACCACGCTCATTGCCGGATGTATCGCAGTAAAGAAAGGTCTATCCGATGCCGTCGGTGCTTTGAGCCAGATAGGCGATATCAAGTACAACGATCAAGGCGTGGTAAAGTCGGTATCCATCAAGGATCTCGTACCGCTCGCCGGTCTGGACGACCTGGTATTTGGTGGATGGGACATCTATAAAGACAATGTTTACGAAGCCACGGTAAATGCCAAAGTATTGGATCGCTACCTGGTGGAACAGCTCAAAACTGAGCTGGAAGTGATAAAGCCTATGAAGGCTGTCTTCGACAAACAATATGTCAAGAAACTAGATGGACCCCATGTAAAAACGGGATCCAACAAGATGGATCTTGCGCTACAGGTCATGGATGATATAGAAACCTTCAAGAAGTTAAATTCTTGCGACAGGTTGGTCATGGTCTGGTGTGGAAGCACGGAAATGTATATCGAGGAGTCCGAAGTACACAGCTCTTTGGCAAAGCTGGAAAAAGGTATGGAGAACAATGACCCGGCCATTCCACCGAGTATGATTTACGCGTATGCAGCCATTAAGATGGGAATACCTTATGCCAATGGCGCGCCTAACCTCAGCTGCGATGTACCGGCTATTGTAGAACTTGCGAAAAAGACGTCGACTCCTATTGCTGGTAAAGATTTCAAGACGGGGCAGACGCTTATGAAGACCATCCTTGCCCCGGGGTTAAAAGCCCGGTACCTGGGAATAGATGGGTGGTTCAGTACGAACATATTGGGCAACCGCGATGGTGAAGTATTGGATGCACCGGAAAATTTTAAAACCAAGGAGGTCTCCAAATTGGGCGTCTTAGAACAGATTCTTGAACCCAATCGAAATCCAAAACTGTACGGTGATATGTACCATAAGGTACGCATCAATTACTACCCGCCGCG
>JBFKOL010000039.1:0-20869 GCA_041628815.1 Saprospiraceae bacterium
AAATGAAGTCCAATAGGCGCAATGTCTGTCAACTTCGCTCTAAAATAGGGTGAAGTAACAAATTTTGAATCCGGTCCAGGATCTTGTGACTTCATTGAAAGTTGATTCCCTGGATTAATTGATGAATATGATCAATGACAACCAAAGAGGATTGTATGTTCCTCGGCTCGAAAAAGACGCTTGTGGTATAGGCTTAATAGCCAACCTCGAAAAGCACTATTCTCATCAGCTCGTTTCTGATGCCCTGCAGATGCTCGAAAATATGGAGCATAGGGGAGCCTGTGGTTGTGACCCAGCATCAGGGGATGGTGCGGGTATCATGATCCACATACCCCATGACTTCTTTCTTGAAGAGGTATTGGATTTTGAACTCCCGGCTTCTGGCACCTATGCCGTCGGCAGTTTTTTCATGCCTAAGAATCGCGACTTTCACGAAATTTGGAAAATTACCAGGAGATGTGCCGATCAACTTCGCTTAAAGATTTTAGGCATACGGCCCGTTCCTGTTGACAGTTCGATTCTGGGAGTGGCTTCTTCAGAGACAGAGCCCGACATATACCATGTTTTCATGACCGCCTTGGATGAAATGGATCAAAAGACCTTCGAAAGGCGGTTGTTGGTCATGCGTAAATACAACATTCACCAGGTCACTTCGCGTTTCCCTCAATACAAAGATGATTTTTACATAGCATCCCTATCCTCGAGGACACTGATATACAAGGGTCAACTTACTTCCCGCCAGGTTAGGAAGTATTACCTCGATCTTCAAAACAGGAGGCTTACATCGGCAGTGGCCTTGGTACATTCTCGATTTTCTACCAACACCGTTCCACGATGGAAGCTAGCGCAGCCCTTCAGGGTCATAGCTCACAATGGTGAGATCAATACGATTGAGGGTAATAAAAACTGGTGGAGGGCCAAGGAGAAAGACATCAAAAGTCAACATTTTTCTGCAGAAGAGCTTGAAATGCTTTTTCCCTTATTCAATCCTGACAACAGCGACTCTTCGATCTTTGACAATGTCCTTGAGTTTCTCGTTCACGACGGGAGAATCATTCCACACGCTCTCATGATGATGATACCCGAGGCATGGCAAAATGCCTCCTACATGCAGCAGTACAAAAAAGACTTTTACGAGTACCACGAGGCGTTGATGGAGCCATGGGATGGCCCTGCAAGTATGTGCTTCACAGATGGCACATTGATTGGTGGTACGCTGGATCGGAATGGATTGCGACCCTCTCGATATTGTCTTACGAAAGACAACCGTCTCATCCTTGCCTCCGAGACTGGTGTCCTCGAACTGGACCCTTCTATCATCCTTAAAAAAGGCCGACTGGAGCCCGGAAAAATACTCATAGCAGATCTGGATGAGAAGCGCGTCATTGGAGACGAAAAATTAAAGAACATTATCTGCAAAAAATTACCGTATAGCTCATGGCTCAAAGAAAGCAAGCTTCATATAGACGACCTACCTGAAAAACAGGGTATTGTTGAAACACCCCAAACGCCACTTGTCAAAAGACAGACAGCACAGGGCTATACACTAGAAGACGAGGATCTAATCATACAAGGCATGGTTGAGGAGGCCAAAGAGCCGGTAGGATCTATGGGAGCGGACATACCCCTTGCTGTACTTTCTCGCTATGCACAGCATATTTCCAATTACTTCAGGCAGCAGTTTGCACAGGTTACCAATCCGCCTATCGACTCCTTGAGGGAAAAGGAATATATGACGCTAAAAACCATTCTCGGAAGCAGCACCAATATCCTTAACTCCAAAGAGAACACCGTCCGGTTCATCAGGATAGAGAGCCCGGTCTTAGATAGGAGGAATTTTTATAAGATAAGGCACATTGACCATGAATTTTACAAGTGCGCCGTCTTCGATTGCACGATGGATCAACAATATAAAGAAGGTGATCTCTCGCAGAGGCTGGACGAAATCTTTGCATCCATAGGAAATGCGGTATCTCGGGGTTACAACCTGATCGTATTGGACAACACAGCTATAGATCATGGAAGATGCCCAATACCCTCTTTGATGGTCACCGGAGGAGCTCATCACTACCTCGTCAATCGTGGCCTGCGACAGAAGGCTTCCCTGATCATTCATGGTGGAGATGTTCTGGAGGTCCATCATTTTGCGACATTACTGGGTTATGGAGCTGACGCCATTTATCCATCTTTGGCTTATGAAACGGTCTCTTCATTATTCCATCAGGAAAAGTTTGACGGCACCAAGGACGAAGAGGGATATTTGCAGACTTATCGGAAAGCCGTAGATAAGGGCTTGCTCAAAGTCATGTCCAAGCTGGGTATTTCAACGGTAGCATCCTATCGTGGTGCACAGACATTTGAGGCTTTAGGAATAGCCAACGAAGTAATAGAAAAGTGTTTCCGGGGCACCATATCAAGAATTTCGGGAATGAACTTTGACATGCTCGCGAAGGAGGCACTTATCAAACATCGGGTTGCTTTCCAGGATGATTTTCAAGATCAACTGATAGATCTCGGTATTTACCAGTGGAAGAGAAGAGGCGAATACCACCTTTTCAACCCAACGACCATACACCTCTTGCAGCATTCCACGCGGACTAATGATTACGATATATATAAAAAGTATACAGAGGCCATCAATAAGCAAGAAAATAAGGCTTGCACATTGAGGAGTCTATTTGAGTTTTCTTCACGCAGCCCAGTACCTCTTGAAGAAGTGGAGCCAGTAGAATCCATCATGAAAAGATTTGCAACAGGCGCAATGTCTTTTGGATCGATATCACACGAAGCCCATTCGACCCTTGCCAGGGCTATGAACCGCATCGGTGGCAAGAGCAACAGTGGAGAAGGCGGAGAAGATGAAAACCGTTACCCCAAGCGGTCTGATGGCGACTGGGAGCGTTCAGCAATCAAACAGGTGGCATCGGGTAGATTTGGAGTGACCATTAATTATCTTACCAATGCCGATGAACTCCAAATCAAGATGGCGCAGGGTGCTAAACCTGGCGAAGGAGGTCAATTACCTGGACACAAGGTGAACGATTGGATAGCCCGTGTAAGACATTCAACACCAGGCGTGGGATTGATTTCACCTCCCCCTCACCATGACATCTATTCTATAGAAGATCTGGCGCAGCTGATCTTCGACCTCAAAAATGCCAACCGGGAAGCCAGAATAAGTGTGAAGCTCGTATCCAAAGCTGGTGTGGGCATCATCGCTTCAGGTGTAGCTAAAGGAAAGGCCGATCACATATTGATTGCGGGACATGATGGTGGAACAGGCGCATCACCTCTCAGCTCAATACGTCACGCCGGATTGCCGTGGGAACTCGGGTTAGCAGAAACACAACAAACCCTGATACAAAATAGGATACGCGACAGGGTCGTATTACAGGCTGATGGTCAGATCCGGACAGGAAGAGATATGGCCATAGCCACCATGCTGGGGGCAGAGGAATGGGGTATTGCCACGGCAGCCCTCGTGGTGGAGGGCTGTATCCTGATGCGCAAATGTCATTTGAACACCTGTCCCGTGGGAATAGCCACGCAGGACGAAGAACTCAGAAAGAAATTCAATGGCAAGGTGGACCAC
Organism: Saprospiraceae bacterium; assembly: GCA_041628815.1. Taxonomy (GTDB): domain Bacteria; phylum Bacteroidota; class Bacteroidia; order Chitinophagales; family Saprospiraceae; genus JBFKOL01. Next base: position 3,593 of record JBFKOL010000039.1, read on the forward strand.
GTGGTAAATTTTTTCCATTTTCTGGCAAACGACCTTCGAGAAATCATGGCCGAACTGGGTTTCAGAACGGTTAACGAAATGGTTGGCCGCAGTGACATTCTAAGAATCAAAAAGGATCACAAACATTGGAAAGTGGCCAGTCTTGATCTATCACCGGTCCTCTACCGTGGTCCAATGGCAGACAAAGTAGACAATTACAATAGCTCAGCACAGGATCATGAAATTGACCAGGTGTTGGATATGAAGCTCATTTCATATGCCCGTCTTGCCCTCGAGGAAAAGAAGCAAATCAACAGTGTTTTTTCGGTTTTATCGACCGACAGGGCCGTTGGTACCATGCTCTCAAATGAAGTTGCCAAAAAATATGGCAGTGCAGCATTGCCACATGATTCCATATCCTTCCGCTTCAGAGGCTCTGCGGGTCAAAGTTTTGGTGCTTTTCTCGCTAAAGGACTCACCTTCACACTGGAAGGAGATAGCAACGACTATTTTGGCAAAGGGCTAAGTGGCGGAAAATTGATCATCATACCGGACAGGAATACAACGTTTCAACCCGAAAAAAACATCATCATCGGAAATGTGGCGTTGTATGGTGCTACATCAGGTGAAGCCTATGTGAAAGGTGTCGCAGGAGAGCGATTTTGTGTGAGAAACAGCGGTGCAAGTGCCGTCGTAGAAGGGTTAGGGGCCCATGGCTGTGAATACATGACAGGAGGCATGGTGGTCGTACTCGGCGATATTGGTAGAAATTTCGGGGCAGGTATGAGCGGAGGAATAGCCTATTTGTTCGATCCTTCTCGCGAAAAAGCCAACTTCATCAACAAATCTATGGTGCTGATTGAAGCTCCTGGAGACTCCGACATTGAAAACATTCGATTACTTATTAGGAATCACTTTAAATATACGAGCAGTATGCGTGCCCTTCATATCCTGAACAATTGGAAAGAAAAGCAGCATCATTTTATTAAAATCATGCCGGTGGAATACAAAAGAGTGCTTGAACTCAAGGCAAAAACTGCCGTATTCACCACTTCTTAAAACGATCATGGGAGATATTAAAGGATTCATAAAATTCAAACGTCACTTACCCGAGAAAAGGCCCGTCCAGGAAAGAGTCAATGACTACAGGGAAATTTACACAACATTTTCTGAGGCTGAAATCAATCATCAAGCCGCAAGATGTATGGACTGCGGCATACCCTTCTGCCACAGTGGATGTCCACTGGGCAATATCATCCCCGATTTCAATCATGCCGTCTATCAGAAAGACTGGCTTCGGGCCTATGAAATTCTCAGTAGTACGAACAACTTCCCGGAATTTACAGGTAGGATTTGTCCGGCCCCTTGTGAAAAGGCCTGTGTTCTTGGTATCAACAATGATCCAGTGACCATTGAATACATTGAACAGCGAATCGCTGAAGAGGCATTTGACAATGGATGGGTAAAGCCCGTAGTGCCGTCTAAAAGATCCGGTAAAAAGGTAGCTGTCATAGGTTCTGGTCCCGCGGGATTGGCCGCGGCAGATCAGCTTAACAGGGCTGGACATGAAGTGACGGTTTTTGAACGCAATGATAAGGCCGGCGGGTTGCTACAATACGGGATTCCCGATTTCAAATTGGAAAAATGGGTAGTGCAGAGACGTTTGGATATAATGAAAGAGTCGGGTATACAGTTCCTGACAAATACCAATGCCGGCATCGACGTCACTGCTGAAGAATTAATGGAAGCATATGATGCCATCTTATTATGTGGTGGAAGTACAGTGCCCCGTGATCTGCCCATCCCTGGCAGACAGCTCAACGGCATTCATTTTGCGATGCAATACCTCGAACAAAAGAACCGACAGGTAGCTGGACAGACAGAGTTCAATCATGAGGTGGTTTCTGCCAAAGACAAAAATGTCGTCGTCATTGGTGGAGGAGATACAGGCTCTGATTGCGTAGGTACCTCCAATAGGGAAAACGCCAGTACTGTCACTCAGATCGAATTGTTGTCGCGACCGCCGGATGAACGCCATGCAACGACCCCTTGGCCTCTCTGGCCTATGCAACTGACAACCTCCACTTCTCATGAAGAGGGATGTGAAAGAAAGTGGTCCATATTGACAAAGGAATTCATAGGTGATGGTACCGGTCACATAAAAGCGCTTAAGGTTGTCAATATTGAATGGATCTATGATGATGATCTAGGAAAATCGAGAATCCGAGAAATTGAAGGTAGCGAGCGTTTGATTCCCTGCGACCTGGCGCTTCTGGCTGTGGGCTTTCTACACCCACAAAAAGAAGGACTGCTCAATCAACTCGGCATAGAATTAGATGGAAGGGGTAACGTAAAGACAGAAGACTATCAAACATCCTTAGAGAAGGTGTTTGCTGCAGGTGACATGCGCAGGGGCCAATCACTGGTCGTATGGGCAATATCAGAAGGCCGTGAAGCGGCTATCGCCATTGACCGCTTTCTTTCAGGAGGAATCTCAGTGCTGAATTCAAAATCCTATTCGAAACTTTTAGTATAATTGAAACAGTTATTTCAATAAAAAATACATTCGAATGGAAGAAACCATTGAATCCACGATATCAAAAGGTAAAATGGCGTATGATCAAGCCATCGATCACCTGCGACACGAACTGATCAAAATACGAGCTGGCAAAGCCTCCCCTGCAATGCTTGATGGTATTTTGGTAGTATACTACGGAAACCCCACCCCCCTCAACCAGGTCGCCAACGTATCTACGCCCGATTCGCGAACGCTTTCCATACAACCATGGGAAAAATCGATGCTCGGACCAATTGAACAGGCCATATTTGCTGCCAACCTTGGCCTGACACCAATGAATGATGGTGAATTTGTGCGAATCACCATTCCCCCACTTACGGAGGAAAGAAGAATAATACTTGTGAAACAAGCAAAAGCACTTTCCGAAGAAGCTAAAATCAGCCTCCGGAATTCTCGTCATAAGATGATTGACTTTATCAAAAAAGAGGTCAAAGATGGTTATCCGGAAGATGCGGGCAAAAGACGCGAGCACGAAGTGGATGAAATGACGAAAGATTATTATAAAAAGGTGGAAAATCTCCTGGAAGCAAAGGAAAAAGACATCATGAAAGTCTGATCGTCCTCAAAACATGGTCTCCTCCTTGCCAGTCGGAATTAGGATGTTAGAGATGATCCTATGACGGCATGATCAAAATACTTCAACTCCAGCTTGCCACCTTCCACAACAGCATAGCTGAAGTGATGGGTCCAGTCACCTAAATTGACGTAACGCGTCTTTTGATTGGACAACAACCTTTCACATGGCCTGTGACGGTGTCCCATAATGAAATAATCAATGGCTGGATTTTCTTTTATCATTGATTCGCAGAATAACACTTGTTCGTCCTCTTTGAGAGGAATGAGGGCAGAATCTTTCTGGTGTTTTCGGCTTTTCCGGCTGCAAAATTTCATCAATGGGATGCCAATTCCCGGATGCAGCAATGAATAAAGTCGACGGCAAAGCGGATTCTTCATAATATAATCCAAAACCTTATCAGCGAATTGACCTTCAGTTAATCCATCACCATGTGCAATAAAAAACGTACAGTCCTGCAGACGGATAATTTCGGGGCCCCCATAAACGCACATGCCGACATCCTTTTCAAAATAGTCTCTTACCCATCTGTCGTGATTGCCAGCGAAGAAGTGTACAGTTGTGCCCCCGTCCACAAGCGAAGCCAGTTGATTGAATAGTCGAAAGTATCCCTTGGGTACAACATACTTGTATTCAAACCAATAATCGAAAACATCACCGACAAGGAACAAATGGTTTGCATCTCTTTTTATCTGTTCGATCCAGTGGATCACCATATTTTCCCTCTGAATGGAAGAAAACCCAGTGTCGATGCCCAGATGAAAATCAGAAGCAAAATATATTTTAGACTTTTGATACAAGGTGCTGATGGATTGATTTGCAAAATAAATACTTTACGCACCTAAAACGGATAAACAAAATAAAATGGATCTTAACTTATTTGGCAAATACGCCCTTGTATGTGGAAGTTCTAAAGGCATAGGAAAGGCTTCTGCCATTCAACTGGCAGCACTCGGAGCCAATGTGACACTCGTTTCGCGAAGTCCTGAAAAAATGTCCAAGGTGATCAGTGAAATGCAGATGGATATAGGAAAAGGCCAAGATCACGATTTTTTAGTGGCCGACTTTTCGGACAGTGAAGATCTTAAGAAAAAAGTTCATGGCTTAATAAGTAACAGACCCTACCATATACTTGTAAACAATACAGGGGGGCCTCCTGGTGGACCCATCAATGAAGCCAAACCAGAGGAGTTCTCGGCAGCATTTCACAATCACCTGATCTGCAATCACATCCTCAGTACCCTGCTAATCCCCGGTATGAAAAAAGAAGGGTACGGAAGGATCATCAACATCATTTCCACCTCAGTAAAAACACCCCTTGAAGGACTCGGGGTGTCCAACACCATCCGCGGTGCTGTCGCTAACTGGTCAAAGACCCTGAGCAATGAAGTTGCACAGTACAATATAACTGTAAACAATGTCCTACCCGGATTCACCAAAACTGAAAGATTGGACGAACTTTTCGGGGCTAAGGCCAAATCCCTTGGCATAACAATGAATGAAATGATGAAGAGGCTTCAGAAAACAACCCCGGTAAGAAGAATGGCCGATCCACTCGAGGTAGGTGCCGCCGTTGCTTTCCTGGCCTCGCCCGCTGCGTCTTATATCAACGGAATCAACCTGCCGGTCGATGGTGGCAGAACACCCAGCTTGTAAAGAGAAAACATCTTGTCAGTCATCTACAAAAAGGGCAGCGATGGATCGATACTCGTGGGTGTTTCGTATCGCACGGGCAAATAGCTTTCCACATGACAAGACCTTAATTTTCGAATTAGGCTGACGAAGTGGAATGGTGTCAGTCACGATTACTTCAGACAATACACTGTCCATAATGCGGTCGTGGGCAGGGCCCGACAATACCGGGTGGGCACAGATGGCGCGCACGGAATTGGCTCCTTTATCCATCATGGCTTGAGCGGCCGTACACAAGGTGCCAGCCGTATCTATGAGGTCATCAATGAGTATTACATCCCTATTTTTCACCTCTCCAATTACACGGATCGCTTTCACCTGGTTGGCCATTTCGCGCTCTTTATCGCATATGACCATATTGCGATCAAAATGTTTGGCAAAACTGCGGGCTCTTTTCACCCCTCCAACATCTGGTGAAGCGAAAATTACATTGGTTAAGTCCTGTTTTGCCAGGTATGGAATGAATATGGCATTGCTCTTTAAATGATCGACAGGAATATCAAAAAAACCCTGGATCTGGTCGGCGTGAAAATCCATGGTGACAACCCGGTCTACACCTGCAGCTTCAAGCATCTTAGCGATCAATTTAGCCGAAATAGGAACCCGGGGCTTGTCTTTCCTGTCTTGCCTGGCATATCCAAAATAGGGAATGACTGCAGTGATGTATCCTGCCGAGGCTCTTTTTGCAGAATCGATCAGTAAAAGCAATTCCAACAGGTTTTCCGCAGGCGGAAAGGTGGATTGTATCAAAAAAACATACGACCCGCGTACCGACTCCTGGATGATGGGTTGCATTTCACCATCAGCAAATCGTTTTACCTCAATCTCGGATAATTCATATCCGTAGTAGTCAGCAATTTTCTTAGCCAGATAGGTAGTTTGGGTACCAGAGAACAACTTGACGTCAGGCATAGGTTCACATATCGGAGGTTGGGCAAAAATAGTAATTTCATTTTCCTAATACAGCGTAACTTGTCAAGGGAGAAAATTCTGTGCACGGTTAATTTATTTATTCGGGCATATTCCCTGGCGAATAAGCTACAAAACAACCCAAAATGAATAATCTACTTAAGGCCTTGTTCCTACTCCTCGTAGCAATTTCAGTTTCGTGCGTTACCTCAAAAGAGAACGATGTTATCTCAGAAGATGACAAGTTGTATGAAAAAGCACAGCTACTCGCAAAAAAGTTCATCATAACAGATGGCCATGTAGACCTACCCTACCGGTTGAAAGTGCAAAATTTCAGGCTGGAGAAAGAATACCTGGGAATCCCCATCAAGACTGATGAGGGAGATTTCGATTATGAAAGAGCCAAAATAGGCGGCCTCGATGTGCCATTTATGTCCATATATATTCCGGCATCTAACCAGTCGGAGACTGGAAAAAGCAAGGCTTTAGCTGACGAATTAATAGATATGATTGAAGGAATTACTGCTGCACACCCGGACAAATTCGCGATTGCCTATGGTCCGGCAGACAGCGAAGCCCATTTTAAGAAGGGATTGATTTCTCTCCCAATGGGAATGGAGAACGGCGCTGGCATTGAAGATGATTTGGCAAACATTGCTCATTTCAAAGCGCGAGGTATCAGCTATATTACCCTCACTCATTCTCGGGTTAACCTAATTTGTGACTCTTCCTACGATACCGTGCGAACATGGAACGGGCTCAGTCCCTTTGGTGAGGAAGTCGTACGCGAAATGAACAGGGTGGGTATCATGGTAGATATTTCTCACGTAAGTGATGAAACATTCTACGATGTGCTCGCAATTACCAAGGCCCCTGTAATTGCGTCACATTCGTCGTGCAGAAAGTTTACACCCGGCTTTGAACGCAATATGTCTGACGAAATGATAAAGGCCCTCGGTGAGAATGGAGGTGTTATCCAGATCAACTTTGGGTCTTCTTTTCTCGATGGCAAGTTGCAGGAAGGATTCAACCGCATGCGAAGAGAGTTGGGTGCTATATTGCGCGAAAAAGGACTGGATCGCGACGACCCTGAAGCACAAGAAATCATCGATGCATACCGCGAATCCAACCCAGTGCTCTACGCTGACGTCAAACTGGTGGCAGATCATATCGATCACGTAGTCAGCCTGGCCGGCATAGATCACGTCGGTTTTGGATCAGATTTTGACGGTGTTGGGGATACATTACCGACCGGGCTAAAAGATGTCAGCCAATACCCCAACCTCATTTATGAATTGTTAAAGCGAGGTTTTACCGATGACGACATTGAAAAGATATGTTATAAGAACGTCTTTCGAGTGTGGAAAGAAGTAGAAAAAATCTCGGGGCAACAAATGGGAGGATGAATGAAGTTGGCACATTTCCTGAGCAGTAAGTACCTTTGATTGATGTTGGAGACAATCATGCTCTAGGGTAGCTTAATCTTTCTGACAGATAGATCTGAGCTCTCCCATACAATTCATTTGTTCACCTATATTCGCATTTGAACTGTATTCAGCAGATGATGTTGATATACAATTATGCATAAAGGCGAATTGCAGTCTTGGGTGACTTTAATCTTTCTCAGCGTAATCTGGGGAACTTCCTTCATATTGATCAAGAAGTCCCTCCAAGCCTTTGATCCTGTGCAAGTAGCCATTTTGCGCATGGCCATTTCCGGAATCGCATTTTTACCTTTTTTTATATTCTTTGTCAGGAAGCTTGAGTGGCATAGGTGGCGATTCTATATCCTCGTCGGACTTACGGGAAGTGCAGTGCCGGCACTTTTGTATGCTACAGCTCAAACGCGTATCAGCAGTGCTACAGCTGGTATTCTAAATAGTATGACACCCATTTTTGCACTTATCTTCGGAGTGGTCTTCTTTGGCACAAAGACTGGATTAAAACAGATTGCCGGTATTGTAATGGGCTTTGGAGGTGCCACCGCACTGATATTATCAGGGAAAAATGGCGCTGGTCCTTCCCAGGATCTTGCCTACGGTGTATTGATCATCCTTGGTACCATGTTCTATGCAACGAACGTCAACCTGATCAAACAGTATTTTCAGCATGTCAATTCCATGCACCTAAGTAGTTTTGCTTTTGTACTGGTCAGTATTCCTGCTGTACTGCTAGTGCCATTCACGGATATACCGAGAATTGTTATCGAAGATCCCTTTGGTCTGACCGCGCTTCTTTACCTGGTACTTTTGTCAGTCGTCAGTACAGTTTTGGCATTGATTCTTTTCTACAGGCTGGTTCAACAGACCGACGCCGTTTTCGGTGCTTCGGTGGCGTATCTGATCCCCGTAGTTGCACTTTTATGGGGAATTTTCGATGGCGAATATATTGGGATTCACCATTTACTCAGCTTAGGGATTATTGTGGCCGGGGTTAAAATGATCAGAGGCAAACAAGGTCTTAGCCGTTAAAGTAACGACCATACCGTATCCAGTCATCGCCGGTGTCGATATCCGGCAATGCTTCAAGGCTGTGATGTGACCAGCCCAATAGATTTATCTTTTCCATGGTTTCATACAGCACATGTTCTGAGCTCCATGATATATCCCTGAACAAACGTTTATCGGCCTTTTTTACTCCCAACAAGTAATATCCTCCATCTAAACTCGGACCGATGACGGCGTCGACGAAATCAAGATATCCGAATGCACGATCGATGATGTGAGCAGTTATTCCTAGGCAGTCACTTCCTATGATTATTACTTTTTCGTGATGCTCAAGGATTTCATTGAAGGCAGTATACATACGCTGCCCCAGGTCTTCACCTATCTGCAATCGCTTGGTGAAAGCAGAAAGACTCCATTCGTCATTATGATTGATTTCATCGCTGTAAAAAACATATTTTGTCGCATGTACCTCAGCGCTTACTATCCGCGTATGTTTCAGAAGTAAATGATAAATCCGCAGTGCCTCACGGTCGCCCAACGACTTTGCAAGTCTCGTCTTAACTCGACCTATAACGGGATTCTTTACAAAAATGATTAAGCCACGCCGGACGGCTTCACTCTGCATAATTAACCTTCGTCTTTATCCTTCTCCTCCTTGATTCTCAATGCAGTACCGCTTTCAAGGACCTTCGATAGTGCGGAATATGGCCCCGTCACAATGCTCTCTTCACCTTGAAGACCTTGGACAATATGGATGAACTCATCATCCTGGATACCCGTCTTGACTATGACCTTTCGCGCCGTATCAGCCTCCATTACGAATACGACTTCATCATAGTCGGCATCTTCCTGTCCGTCAGGCAATCGGACGGTTACAGCCTGTATCGGTACGCTGAGAACATTTTCCTTTACATCGGTGATAATATCTACAGATGCTGACATTCCAGGCCTGAAAGGAAACCTGTTGGCGGGAGTGATCAAGTCTTCGTAGGAGGCCGGATCTAACCTGATCTTTACAATAAAATTGGTCACCTGATCGGTATTCAGGGAAGCTTGTGCGGTCTGTCCGGCAAGATTGGTTGCTGAATTGGCAATTTCCGTAACGCGGCCTTTGAACTTGCGGTCGATGTAAGCATCGACCTCGATATCCGTTTCATCATCAAGTGAAACTTTTATGATATCGTTTTCGCTCACCTCTACCTGAACTTCCATTGTATTCAAGTCTGAGATCCTCATGATCTCGGTACCGGTCATTTGTGCTGTACCGACGACGCGCTCTCCTCTTTCAACTGACAGGCTCGAAATAATACCACTCGTGGGCGCTATAATATTGGTTCTGCTAAGATTCGTTCGCATCTCGCGCAGGCTGGCCCCAGAACTTTTTACTGAAAATTCGGCACCCTTTGCACTCTCCTCTGATGATTTGATGGAGGCTTCTGCCGATCTTATGCTCGCCTGGAGCGATTCGACTTGTGAAAGAGATTCGTCGTACTCAGCTTGAGAAATGATGCCGTCATTGAAAAGCTTTTCATTGCGGTCATGAACTCTTTGTGCCTGGATGAGCTGTGTTTGCAGTTCTTCCTTCTGCGCTATATTGGCCTGGATCTGAGCGCGTGAAGTCGACAGTTGGGCTTTCGAATTGTCCAGGTTGGCCTGGGCACGTTCTACATTCGAGATATAGGCTTCAGGGTCTATTTTCAGCAACAATTGACCCATGATGACGGAGTCCCCTTCTTCAACAAAGAGTTCCACGATTTCTCCAGAAACATCTGAACTTATGATCACCTCAATTTCAGGGTAGACCCTTCCGCTGGCAGAAACAGTCTCTTTGATGGTCCTGTTTTCGGGCTGCGCCACTTCGATTTCTTCTCCTTTTGGCGCAGCGCGGTTGCGCAGGTACAGCAAAAGCACGACAAGAAGCAAGAGTGCTCCAAGAAGGTACAACAACCATCGTCTTCTTTTATTCTTTTTCTTGTTGGTCATTCGTCTTTTTTAATTGAGGTCAACAGAATAACCCTGGTAGTAATCCAGGATCTTTACCTTGAGCATGTAATCATATTTTGCTATGATCTGATTGATTTGGGCCGTGTTAAGCTGGTCTTGTATGCTTATATATTCGTAAGAGTTAATGGCCCCCAGGTTAAATCTTTTTTCGGCATTTTCAAATGCCACCTCCCTGGCTCTTAATGTCTTATCAGCTGCTTCGAGACTTCTCTTGGCTGCTCTTGCATCTGTCAACAACTGCATCATCTGGTTTTTCAATTGGATCCTGTTCTTGTCTCTTTCAGCCTGGAAGTTTTGGAGCGAGAGCATCGCACGTTCTTCGCTTCCCTGGACAGTATAATTGTTATAAATAGGTACTGAAATATTGACGCCAAATCCGTAAGAAAAGTTGTTGTCCAATTGCCTGAAGTACGGGGTGTTGACCAGCATAGGTATACTTTGGGTGGCGGTGATTACCGAGGGCGTGCCATTGATTAGTACATCCGTATTAAAAGCTATATCGGAAAAACCATCCACCTCCTTTGCCTGATTTGAAAAGTTGGTCGAAAGGCTGCCTCCGAAACTAACTGATGGATAATAGGCACTTTTAGCTACTTCAACACCCAACTGGGCACTTTCGATTTGGTAGTCCAGCCGTCTCGATTCAGGCTGGAAGATCAGGGCCTTTTGATATGCCTCATCAAGCGTTATTACGTCAATATTAGTAAAGACATCCTGGTCGACGGGTGGTTTTACAATATCCATATCAAAATCCGACGGTAAATTGAGCAATCCTTTGAGATCCAAAAACCCCAAGTCAATCCGGTTTTGTGCGAGGGTCAGGTCCTGTTCAATAGTTGCCTGCTGAGCCTCCAAGTCGTAGATCTCAAATCTTGCTCTGCTTCCAGCCTGAACCATTTTTTCCATTTGATCAATTTGATCGGTGATTGTCTTCAATTGAATTGCTGCATTGTCATGGGCATCTTTGGCAAAAAGTATCTCAAAATATGCTCTCACCACATCCAAAGTCAGGAGATTGATCATTCCATCCTTATCGGCAAGTGACACCTTTTCAAGCCATTGGTTCTGTTTAATAGAATTCTTTATCCTGCCGCCATCAAAAAGTAAAACGCCGGTATTGACTGAATACCCGTTTGAAAAAAAAGTCGAGGTGACAAAAGCATCTGTAGTAGGGTCAAGACTACGCCCGAAATTGACAAAGGCATTGCTGGACATGTTGACATTTGGATACCTTTGACTTTCACTCAACTTGGTGGCCACTTCGGCATCCTTGATTGAAAGATCCGACTGGAAAACATCGATACTATTTGCTACAGCATATTCGATACATCTTTTCAGATCCCATTCTTCCTGGCCGTTCATTTGGAAGGAGGCAACCACTGCACAAATAAAAACGATTAATCTGATCATAGTTATAGAGTGAAATGCAAATGTAGTTTTACATCCTGTGGTGCAGTAAGAATTTCTATTAAAAAGGCCCATTGTTAGATTAATGGGTGTTAATCATTAGAAATCGGAAACGAACGAGCTCACGCCTATCAAGCGATCATAGCGGTCGGCATAGGATCTTAGATAAACGAGAATGGTATATTCATTTCGGGTTGAAAAAGAATTGCCTTCAAAAAACTCAAAATCCACACCTTCTCTACCTACGAGTACATATTGATAGTCATAGTATCCTTGTTTCAGCAATACGTAAGCATTGTAGAGCTGGTTGTCATAATTATACGACATAACATATTCAGCTTTGCACTTCCAATCATTAAAGGCACCAACAACGCATACTTTTTGGTCGAGAATTTCATCTCTGGAGGCCAATGAAAACAAAACATCGACGTATTCGGCTTTGATATCGTCCATATTGTCATCCAATGTTTCCACGAGATATTGTCCGTTTAGATCATTGTAGTCGAAGTCCGATTGTCCGTTGCGGTTCCTGTCAAGTGCGACAATGGCTTCGTATCCGTCAGGATAATTATCAATCTGTAAGATTCCGTAACCCTTTGACCGGACACTCCTTAGATCCACCCCTCGGAACTCTTTTAATCCGGGAAAGGTAATCTGTTCTGTACGTTCGAAATTCAGATCATAGCCTGTCACCACTCTGGGCTGGATATTTTGAATCGACCGGTGCCAATTTCCATTTTGCATTACCGTGACAAAAATCTCCCGTTGGGGATTGGATATGTAAAAATCCTTGTGGTTGACAACAAAGTCGATCTCTTGATGTGTGTTTACTTGGGAAGCTTTAATGGCCTTAACAGCCTGCGCAGCAATTTTCACCTTGGGTTCCACCACCATGAATCTCCTTGTCAATGCCAATTCCCCGGCATCATCATCTCGCACCACCAATACATAATTACCCGAGAGTCTCCACGTCAGGTTTCTATTAGGCAAAGAAACAACATAATGTGTGTAGTCCATTTTGGTGCCTACGGAGTAAGCAAAGCCATCGATTCGCTCATCGTTGAAGCCATCGATGTATTCCATTTCGTCTATTGAAGAAGGACGCCAGTCTTTGTCGCAATGAATGACTTTGTAACTGTAGTCGCGGTCACCACCGTAGATGTCATCAAAACTCAACACCAACTGAGCTCCTGAGTTGAGATCTATAATAGGCAACGAGGTGAGCAGACCTTCATGATGAAATTTTACTGACTTGATATTCTCCAGGTATACTTCGTCTTCGTATCGCAGTTCTGCCTGTGCCCCTACCCTTTGCACCATCGACAAACATGTCAAAAGAAAAACCACGCTCACAAGGAGAGGCATTTTACGACACCGATGCCATTGATAACCAAAAGATATCACTTTCTTGGGATGCCCTGATGAATTAAATTGCATAAGCTACTTTGTCCGGTTTACTCGTCCATGGATTGTTTTTCACCCTAAATCTCCATGGTCTCAGGGCACACTTTCCTGCATAGGCAATTCCTACTCGTGGACTCGCCAGGATTTGGTTTTCCGTTATGACTTTATTTCCGTCTACTATTTTGATCATACCGGATGGTTCGTATAATGCCTGTCCGTCGTGGCTTACATTGATACCCATTGCCCTGGTAAACTTACCGGGACCATTGGTCAGTGATAAGGGGTGTCGGATTCCATTTCTGCGATCCTTCATGATATCCATACCGAGAACAGGTTCTACTGCCCGGATCAATACAGCGTGTGCAAGACCTTGTTCACCACTCACAATGTTGAATAGGTGATGTATACCGTAGCACAAGTAAACATAAGCTATACCGCCGGCTTCAAACATGGTTTGGGTGCGAGGTGTTTTTCGATTCCCAAAAGCGTGACAGCCCCTGTCGTCTGGAGCCCTATATGCCTCGGTTTCTACAATCACGCCTGAGGTGACCACACCTTCTACCTGAGTCACAATTATTTTGCCGAGCAATTCTCTGGCTATTGTCACCACATCAGGTCGCAAGAAAAAAGAACGAGACAAGACCATACAACAACCTATGTTCTTCTCGAATAATTGGGTGATTCCTTTGTAATGGTAATGTTGTGTGGATGGCTTTCGAGTACACCTGCTCCAGTTATCCGGACCATCGTAGCTTGTTGGAGTGAACGTATATCCGGAGCTCCACAGTAACCCATCGAAGATCTAAGGCCGCCCAGGTACTGAACCATAACTTCCGATACCGACCCCTTATAAGGCACCCTTCCTTCAATTCCTTCAGGTACCAGCTTTTTCACATCATCTTCGGCATCCTGAAAATATCGATCTTTCGATCCTCTCTGCATTGCACCGAGAGATCCCATTCCCCTGTAAACTTTGAACTTCCTGCCCTCATACAGAATGGTTTCACCGGGAGCTTCTTCGGTTCCCGCAAAAAGCGATCCTGCCATAATGGAATCTGCTCCTGCAGCGATGGCTTTGGCGATATCTCCGGTATACCTGATGCCCCCGTCACCAATGATCGGAATCCCTTGCTTTTTGGCGGCGCGAGAGGCTTCCATAATGGCCGTCAGTTGAGGCACACCCACTCCGGCCACAATGCGAGTCGTACAGATACTTCCCGGCCCCACACCCACTTTTATCCCGTCTACACCGCTTTCTATGAGCGCTTTAGCCCCAGATTCGGTTGCCACATTTCCCCCAATGATTTGCAGCCCCGGGAAAACTTTTCTGATCTCTTTTATGGTATCCAGAACCCCCTGGGAATGTCCATGCGCTGTATCCACAATGACCACGTCCACGTCCACTTCATCCAGTGCCTCGACTCTTTCGAAGGTATCCGGACCCACGCCCAAGGCAGCACCAACAAGCAGGCGGCCTTTTGAATCCTTGCTGGCGTTTGGAAAATTCTCCAACTTGATGATGTCCTTGTAGGTGATCAGACCCATTAAGGTGTTGGAATCATTGACTACCGGCAACTTCTCTATTTTGTATTTCTGAAGAATTTCCCTGGCCTGATCAAGTGTAGTCCCTTCCGGAGCAGTGATCAGGTGTTCTGAAGTCATCAGGTGCTTAACCTTTTTTGCCAGATCCTGTTCGAATCTTAGGTCGCGGTTCGTCAATATCCCAACGAGGTGGTCATCGGCATCGACGATCGGAATTCCACCAATACTGTAAATACGCATTATCTCCAATGCTTCTTCGATGGTGGCCTCTGGTCCCAGTGTTACCGGGTCAATGATCATCCCGCTCTCAGATCTCTTTACCTTTCTCACCTGTTCTGCCTGTTGGTCAATCGTCATATTCTTGTGTATAATGCCGATTCCACCTTCGCGTGCCATCGCAATTGCCAGGTTGTACTCCGTTACCGTATCCATGGCAGCAGATACAATAGGCGTATTGATCGTTATATCCCTTGTCAGCTTGGATCGGATATCTACTTCTCGTGGCAGAATTTCAGAATAGGAAGGAACGAGGAGAACGTCGTCAAAGGTAAGCGCCGTGTTATCGGGGCTATTGAGAAAGCGTGCTTTTTCCATGTACAAAAATACAATTATAAACCATTTGGATAAAAGATTTCAGATATTTGCCGACATGCAATTGCACGACCTTTATACCGACGATTACTTCATGAAACAGGCCATAAAGGAAGCAGAAAAAGCGCTGGCCTCAGGAGAGATTCCGGTCGGTGCTGTAATAACCTGCCAGAATAGAATCGTCGCCAGGGCATTCAACCAGATGGAAATCTTATCGGATGCCACCGCTCATGCGGAAATGCTTGCAATAACCTCTGCAACGAATTACCTGGGATCAAAATACCTGGAGGATTGTACATTGTATGTAACCCTGGAACCCTGTCCTATGTGCGCCGGCGCATTGTATTGGTCTCGTCTGGGACGGATCGTCTACGGCGCAGAAGATCCCAAACGTGGATTTATGCGCTATGGGAAAGAAATGCTGCACCCATCAACCAAACTGGAGTTTGGTATTCTGTCCGCTGATTGTGGCCATCTCTTACAGGAATTTTTCAAGAAGAAAAGGAAAAAACTGCCATCCTAGGTTAGCATTTTGTTAAATCGATCCAAGACGCCATTCACGTCGTTAAAATACTTTTAAACCATTGTGCTCTGAATGAGTACAGAGCTATCTTCGAGGTGAAAATAACCATATGAAAGCCTGGTTCGTTCTTACATTAATGGGCCTCATCGCTACTTCCTGCTCAAACAAACTGAAATATTTCACACAAGATTTGTATGAAGATTTTGGCTGGACAGAACGCGATCTGCGCGCCATACAGTTTTACGTTTCCGAGGACATTGTTCTTTATAAAAAGCTCAGTGCCGAAGAAGCGCGCATTTCCAAGGGAAAAATCCGTATAGTCGATGGCAGCCAGGTGGAGGAAGTCATCATTGAACAAGGTACTCCGGGGGTTTTTGTCCGTTCCCCGAAACAAGAAAGGTTTGCCATTTCCTTTGAAGATGATGCTTCAAAATTTCTCATGTTTGGACCCAGCGATAAACACAATGGCCGGTTCGTTCTCCTGGGTAAAGAATGGAACAAACGTTCGGGTAAAATCACGTATGGTAACGAGGTGTACGAAACTTCATCTTCGAGCGCCTACGCTGCGCTTATGGTAGATATCAACAAGGCCTACAAAACAAAGTACAAATCCCGTCGTGCAGGTGGTAAACGCGTAGATTGAAATCTGGATTTACACTATACCATGGTTGGTGCCCCTGAGAAGAGGCACGAAACTAAAGTCACCAAAATCCTCTGAAACATAGTCATCGGATCTTGTTTTTGTGATGCGCACCATTTTCTGCACATTTTCATCTCCGACCGGAATTACCAGCATACCTCCAATTTTTAACTGATGAAGTAAGGCTTTTGGTATTTCTCTGGCACCGGCTGTAACGAGTATTTTGTCGAACGGGGCAAAGCGAGGGGACCCCTTGTACCCATCGCCATAGAGCGTCCGGATTCTTTCATACCCCATCTGGACAAGTCGCTTAGAGGTTTGATCAAATAGTTTCTTTTGCCGTTCTATCGTGTAAACTTTAGCTCCCATTTCAGCGAGGACAATGGCCTGGTAACCCGACCCCGTACCAACTTCCAGAATCTTATCTGACGCCTTGACTTCAAGAAGTTCGGTCTGCCTGGCGACGGTATAAGGCTGTGAAATGGTTTGATCAGCATCGATTGGAAAGGCAGTATCCTTGTATGCCCAATCTTCAAACGCTTTATCGAGAAAAAAATGCCGGGGTATTTTAAGCATAACAGACAATATTTTTTCGTCTACTATCCCCTTTCTTCGCAATTCACTTACTAACTTTTGCCTCTGACCTTTGTTTCTATAATTGTCTTTCAAAGAAATGAATTATATATAAAATTTATATTGCATCTGTAAAATGCTGTAAATGAGCATTTAAATGCAACTTACGTAAAAATTAAGTTTTCAATCGTATGTACAAGATCAAATTTGGAACCGATGGTTGGCGTGCAATAATCGCGAAAGATTACACCATCGACAATCTAAAGCGAGTGTCAGAAGCGACGGCCAGATGGATGATGCGGAAAAATTTGAAATCCGCCGTGATTGGTTACGACTGCAGATTTGGCGGCGAAATGTTCAGTAAGACCAGTGCGCAGGTATTTGCCCATTTTGGCATCAAAGTTTTGATAAGTG
>JBFKOL010000040.1:0-20747 GCA_041628815.1 Saprospiraceae bacterium
CGTCCTGCGAAGTGGTCCGATTGTCAACCACGACTGGCAAGAGGTATTTTTTGGTGATGGATTTGATGTAGCTCCACTGCCTGAAAATAACAGAATGGTCTATGCGATGTCGCAAGGAGGCAATCTCGGACTTGTTGACAAGGTGACAGGTAAAAGTACTTTTGTAAAACCCAATCATCCCGAAGATGTCACCTTACGTTTTAACTGGAATGCTGCCTTGGCGCTGGACCCATTCAACAATTGTGGACTGTATTACGGCAGTCAATTTGTACACTACAGCAGCGATTGCGGAGCTTCTTGGTCTATCATTTCTCCTGACCTCACGACCAACGATACGCTCAAGCAAAAGCAGGATGTAAGCGGTGGTTTGACCATTGATGCTACCAATGCCGAAAACAATACGACCATCATTTCCATTGCGCCAAGTTCCTTTAATTCTGAAATCATTTGGGTGGGTACCGACGATGGAAGGTTGCAATTGACTCTGGATGGAGGTGCCTCATGGACGGATCTTTACAGCCGTCTTCCAGACGCCCCCGCATTCGGATGGATTCCTCAGATAGAACTTTCGAAAGTCAATAGCCAAGAGGCTTTTGTGGTTGTCAACAATTATCGCATGAACGACTGGTCGGCTTATCTCTACCATACTTCTGACATGGGGGGGACATGGCGTAGGCTCGCAGACGATTCGCAGGTGAAGGGATTTGTTACGTCCGTTACACAAGATGCCACAAAGCCGGAGCTTCTCTTTTTAGGTACAGATGTGGGTTTGTACATTTCGTATGACAAAGGATCATCCTGGCATCATTTCGATAAAGGACTACCACCTGTACAGATTAGGGATATGAAGATTCAACCGGACTTTGATGACCTCGTATTAGGTACATTTGGCCGTGCTTTTTGGGTCATTGACGATATCGGTCCATTCAGAAAAATGGTCGGGGAAGACTACACGAAAGAAGCTTTTTCGGTTCTATCTGTCAGCCCTGCTTATCTGAGCCAAAACAGATCCTACCAGGGTATCCGGTTCTATGCCCAGGGTGAATTCAGGGGGGACAACAAAGATACAGATGCCATGATATCCCTGTGGATCAATCCCGACGCAACCGACAAAAATAACGACACCGATACTGAAGACAATGCAGGTCAGCCTGAGCAGGTTAACCGGGCTTCGCGTGGATCAAAAAAGCAGAATCAAGTGTCATTTACCATCTTAGATACAGTTGGGGACACCATACGCAGGTTTACGAGGAGGGTGGAAGACAAGGGATTGGTCCGAATGAAGTGGGGCCTTGAAATGGATGGCGTGCGAGGCCCTTCCAGGAGAGATCCTTCCCCAGATGCCGATTTGCCAGGTGGCGGTTCTGTGATGCCCGGCTCGTACAAGGTGCTGGTGGAATATGCAGGACATAGGGATTCTGTACAGGTCCAAGTGAAAATGGATCCGAGGATAGAGCTTTCGGATGAAGATCTCGAGGCTATGCGTGCCACCAGGAATGAAATCAATGCCCTTTTTAAGGAGGCCTCAGCGGCTTATGACCGCATTAAGAAAGCCCGAAAACAAGTTGAACTCGTTGAATCCCTCACTGCTACTTTGCAAGATTCTATTGCCAAAAAGGTAGCAGAAATGAACAAGCAACAGAAAAAAGACCTTGACATGCTCGACGAGTTGTTTATGGACAAACCCAATCTAAAAGGTATACAACGCAATCCGAACAACCTGATGGCCTTCCTTTTTACGGCACGACGCTATTCCGGGGCCTATGGTGCTCCCGGCCCCAATGCCTACATAGCTTTTGAGAAGGCAGGAATGAAATTGCAGGATACAAAGGCAAAGCTAGATACCTTTTTTGATGGCCCATGGTCGGCGTATACATCATTCATTCAATCACTCAAATTCGAAATTTTTAAAGAATAGCGATCTCTGTCCAATCTCGTGATACCTGGCGAATGATCCTTTAAAAAGGCGCACATAACCGAAAGCTGTCTTATTTTTGCAAATCATAATTCATCGCATGAATCGAATTTCTTTCTGGGTGAGTCTATTTTGCTGGATTTACCTTTCAGGCTGTGCCGAGTCCCAGACGGGGCCTATAGGGCAAAATATTGACATGGAAGCGCTTCTTGAAAAGCGTGATGGCAAACTTCTTCCAGATGCGTGCTCTATAGTGCCCACCGAAGAAATCGCCGAAATACTTGGCTTGAATTCCAATCAAATCATTGTCCGCAACAGTACGCCACGTGATGCCAATCCCACCCATAGTTCATGTTTTTTCAAATGGGATGATCCCTCATATCCCAACTCTGGTATTCTAATTCAAGCAATCCGCAATCCCAATGAAATTGAATATCCCGATTATGTCGTCCAGTGGATAGAATCTACCAAGACAATGGGTGAGCAAGGCATAGAAGGAAGTCCTATCTACTTTGAAGATTTCCAGGGCTATGGGGATGACGGATCGTACAGTCTTGAAGCTGGAAAATTCTATTGGCGCTTAGGAAGTAAAATTTACTTTGTCCTTGCATTCAATACGCCCTTTCATCCTGAAGCGCAATTCGAAATGGCAGAAAAACTGGCCTATAAGGTCACCAAAAATTATATTTCAGGATAAGGAATATGCACTGAATGGGGCTTCCCGACGTTTCACTTTGCCTCAGTCGGGAGTGACTTCTGATCCCTGGCGGCAGAGGAACAAGAAAATTGTACCGAAGGCGGGACTCGAACCCGCACGCTATTGCTAGCACTGGATTTTGAATCCAGCGTGTCTACCAATTCCACCACTTCGGCAGGGGGTTTTCAATATGTGCAATTTCTGAACCGTCAAGGATGACAAAAATAGTCATTTCATTGCGGGATGAGCAAAGTTATTGTTGTGAATCTTCATTTGGCTGGGTCGACATGGCTCCAGTTTTCGCCTCGTTCGATTCGTTTCAATTGTGTGGTTGATACGCCAAACCTTTTGGCTATCATTTTGCGGCGAGTTTTACCTACCAGAAGTTGTTTTTTAATAATGGCAACTTGTCCTTCGGTCAATTTGAAATAACCCCCTTTTTTGGATTTTTTGAAACCGAATTTCTTTGCTCGTTTTTTTATGTAATCTTTCCATTCTTCGTCTGTTACCCAGAGAATGTTCGAATGATGATTGTTGTTGCGATTGAGGTCTTCATGTATGACGTGCCGGTGTTCTTCGGAGGGTGGCTGAATAAATGCCTTGGCTACTTCTTTATGGACATACAGGGCCTGGTTAAGGTTGCCTTCTACCTTAATACTCGCGCGATAGAATCCCCTGTGATCCGCATGAGTCTTTAGCAACCGTTCTTCTCCGGTAACCTTATCGCGCGACTTGGACCGGCCGTAATCCGAAATGAAGTAGTCTTTCCCTTTCGTCTGTCTTTTGAAATGGACCTTTACCCATCTCTCCCCGGCGAAATTGACTATGGTCATGAAATGGATTTAACGAATAAGCCGAAATCACCATGGTGCTTTATCCGGAAATTACTGGTGCCCGGTGTTTCGGTAGTCAAATGGTCATTGGCCCAGCCGGGCCTTTATACGCATGACGTACTTCAGCTTTAAGAAGCTGTCCCTGATGCTATTCATTAATTCAGGACCTCTGGAGCCTGCATCATAGCTGGCAGTGTCTCGTTTAAGATGGTCGATCAGGTTTCGCTCTATGGCGTGAACCTTTTCGGTCAAAGCTTCAGAACCTCCTGAATTTTCCTCTAATTCAGCTGTCATGAGCTCTTCATTGATTTCCATCATTTCAAGCAGGAAATCCTGGGGAACCTCATTTTTATTTCCTTCTGACAGGACTTCTTGCAATTCCAGTACATATCCGATTCTTAGATATGGATCCGAAAGAGTCTGGAAAGCCTTATTGTTCAATGAAGACATCTCCAGTACGAGCGCTTTCTCATCATCGGAGACTAAGGTGTGGAAATCGGGATGATACTTTTTGCTCATCCGAATATACTCTTTTTTCAGGGTTTTTTCATCAATATTGAACGAGACAGGCAGGTTATAAAATTCAAAGTAATCCATAGTGCAAAGCAGGTTATTTACTTTGTCATCTTAGAATAAACGCGATATATCTAGTCCCAGGGCATAAACCATGAGAAGAATCAATAGAAAAAATCCCACCATGGTCGAATACTCCAAAACCTTATCGCTGGGTTTCCTACCGGTTAATACTTCCCATAATAAAAACATGACATGACCACCATCAAGAGCAGGAATGGGGAGTAAATTGATAAATCCCAACAAAACTGAAAGGGTAGCGGTCATCCACCAAAATCTGCGCCAGTCCCAGGAAGAGCCGTACATTTTGCCTATGGTTATAAAACTACCCAGTGAATCGCTCGCTTTGATTTTTCCTCTGAACATCTGGCCGAATGCCTTGGCCTGGTCTGCAATGAAAGTATAACTCTGGTTTACACCTCCTGCGAGTGCGCTGGCCAGTCCATACTTGGTAGATTCAGAGCTAAAAAAATGACTGGGTGGATAGGGCTCAAAACCAATCAAGCCATTTTCATCCAGGGCGGTATCAAAATACAAGGTGTCGTTACCGCGCAATACACCAAGAATGATTTCCTTACCGATGTAGGCATCACGAACCTGGGCAAATTCATGGGCATACTGAACCGGTTCTCCATTTATCGTCAACAGGGCATCGTCAATTTGCAGTCCGATTTCTTTACCATTGCTCCCTTCTGGCAACCCTTTTACCATCAAGGGATATCGAATGCTGAACAATATCTTGTCCTTGTTTTCATAGGCCGACAATAGTTGTACAAAGTTTTCAGGGATGGGTAATTCTATGACCTCGTCATTCCTCCTAACACTAAGGCTTTCAGCTTCGTTGATGACTATTTCTTTAGCAACCTGAGCCGGAGAAAATTTATCCAGGAAGACGCCGCCCACACTCAACACGAGGTCGCCATCTTGCAATCCCATTTCCCGGCCCAATTCTTCCGCGGCGATTCCAAATTTGGCATTTTCATTGGGTAGATACTCTTCACCCCATTGCATTAATATGAAAGCAAAAAGAACAATGCCAAGAATAAAGTTGACTGTCACACCTCCCAGCATGATGATCAGTCTTTGCCATGCCTTTTTGGATCTGAACTCCCATGGTTGAGGAGGACCTGCCATTTGCTCCTTGTCGAAGCTCTCATCAATCATCCCAGAAATCTTTACATAGCCTCCAAAGGGCAACCAACCTATGCCGTATTCAGTCTCCCCCTTTTTTACCTTAAATAATGAGAACCAAGGGTCAAAAAAGAGATAAAATTTTTCAACCCGTGTTTTAAACCATCTCGCAGGAAAAAAATGTCCACATTCATGTAGAATGATCAGTATAGAAAGACTTAGGGCAAATTGTCCAATTGTAATCAATGTGTCCATAGAAATGATCCTTACCTGGAATGACGTTTTGGCCTTTCGGCCAGATAAAGCGGCGCAAAGGTATGCGATTCTTTGCACTTTTGCAGTGATAACAAATTGAATCATGCAGTTGTTTTACAGCACCCTAGTAGATCATACTGGGGGTGAACTTACAGGCCAGGAAGCGGTGCACTGTTCACGTGTATTGAGACACAGAACAGGACAATTTATTAGGGTTGTGGATGGTCTCGGATCTTATTTTACGGGAGAGATCACCCACGTACAAAAGGACAGGGTCACGTTCAATGTTGTCCATGAAGAAAAGGCCCACAATGAAGATCTACCGCTCATTGCTTTTGGCATATTAAAGAATGAATCCAGGATGGAATGGATGTTGGAAAAGCTGGTTGAGACAGGTGTATCAAGAGTGATTCCTTTAATTTGTGACCGAAGTGAAAAGAGGAGACTGAGACGCCAAAGGATGGAACGGATTATGATCAGTGCCATGAAACAATCGGGGAGAGCCTTACTCCCGGAACTCTCAGAACCTGTTTCGTTCCGCGAATGGTTGGCTGGTTCCCTACCTCCTCACTTGGCAGTCGCACATTACCACCCCAATCATCGAAGTCTTCAGACGCTAATGCAACTCCAGAAAATGGCCGGTTTGGTGATTGGTCCTGAAGGAGACTTTTCACCAGAAGAAATCGATCTTGTGCATCATAGAAAAATTCCGTGTATCAACTTGGGACGTTATCGACTGCGTGCCGAAACGGCGGCATTGGTGGCTTGTGCACTTTTGAATCCGTGAAATAAATTTGTTCATTTGACGTCCTATTCAGTGTATGTCATCAATCGACTTTAAATGAAAAAATTCCTTCTTTTGCTGATTATGGGTGCATTCTGCCATGCCGGAGCACTTAATGGCCCGGTACAGATTGCGCTGTTGAAGTACAGTGGCGGAGGGGACTGGTATGCCAACCCAACAGCTCTGAGGAACCTTGCCCGGTTTTGCAATCAGCAATTGGGCATGAACCTGGATACCGATTATGCCACCGTAGAAGTGGGCAGTGCGGAAATTTTTAATTATCCTTTTCTTCATATGACAGGTCACGGCAATGTCGTCTTTTCTGACAGCGATGCCGAAAACCTGCGCACCTATCTGAAGGCAGGAGGTTTCCTGCATATTGATGACAACTATGGTATGGATCCCTATGTAAGGCCTGCCATGAAAAAGGTGTTTCCGGAGTTGGACTTCATAGAATTGCCTTTCAATCATCCCATCTATCATCAACAATTCAAATTTTCAAATGGACTGCCCAAAATCCATGAACACGACGACTTGCCTTCGCAGGGATTCGGACTCATCTGGGAAGGAAGGCTCGTCTGCTTTTATACTTATGAGTGTGATCTTGGCGATGGGTGGGAAGATCCTGAAGTACACAATGATCCACCAGATAAGAGGTTGGAAGCGTTGCGAATGGGAGCCAATATTATCCGTTTTGCCTTTGCGCAGTAAGTTAGTCTAGCCATACGCTCAATCCGTGGCGGAGGTATTTCTTGATATTCAGCCAGAATGCAAGAACCAGGTAAATAATTAACGGTGAGCCAAAGGCGAGAAAGCTGCTGTAGATGAAATAAAGACGTACCGAAGATGATCGAATACCCATCTTGTCTCCAAGGTATTGACAAACTCCGAAACCACTTTTTTCAAATCGCGATCTGATTTTCTCCAACAATGTCCTTGTGCGTTTTTAAGTAAATTTTCTCAGGATTTTCTTCCAACATTCCTATCTGGCTGGGAGATCTGTCTACCGACATCCCGAGACATAAACAAATGCCTATCAAACCAAATATAATGATGAAAATTAATAATAAGAACTCACCTCTAATATGAAATGAAGCATTGCGATGCTCCAGAGGACTGTAAGCAGGCTCTTTTATCATCGGTTAAACTTTTGGGCGTGATAAAGTTAGCGATAATTACCACATCGATGTGATCAAACAAATAAAATTTAATCACCATAAAAAGCACCCTACATACGTAATAAACAGTAAATCAAATTATTAAATATGATTAATTATATTATATATAAATTTTTTTTATTGCATTAACCCTTTATGGGTAGTATTAAAATACGATGAGAATGGCCTTGTCAAAAGAAGATTTACAGATTAGTGGCATAAAGACTACCTTCGAAGAAAAAATCAGAGGATGGCAGAAGAAAAGGCAAACAAAAACCAGATCAACATTGAATTGCCAGAGGATGTATCGGAAGGGATCTATTCCAATTTGGCAATCATTTCTCATTCACATTCAGAATTCGTTATTGACTTCATAAGGATGATACCCAATGTTCCCAAGGCAAAAGTAAAGTCAAGGGTTATCATAACCCCCGAGCACGCCAAGAGATTTTTAAAAGCCTTAGCGGACAATGTTGGCAAATTTGAAGCACAATATGGTCCCATTGCTGAAAAGGGTAAATCTGAACTTCCACCGATGAATTTTACACCGACGGCGCAAGCTTAAAACAAGGTGTTTTCATGTGAGGGCGGGGGCAGCCGAAGGTGGCGATAGGTCTTTTCAGTGGCGATGCGTCCCCTTTGCGTCCGCTGTATAAATCCTTCCATGATCAGGAATGGTTCATAGACTTCTTCAATGGTGCCTGCTTCTTCACCTACAGCAGTAGCTATGGTGCTGAGGCCGACAGGACCTCCCTTAAACTTTTCAATCATCGTGGACAGGATTCTGTTGTCCATTTCGTCGAGTCCCAACTCATCCACGTTCAAAGCTTCCAGGGCAATGTGAGCAATTTCAGCTCCTATGGTTCCGTCGCCTTTCACCTGGGCAAAATCTCGCACCCTTCGGAGCAATGCATTAGCAATACGCGGCGTTCCCCTGCTGCGACGGGCTATTTCTTGCGCTCCTTCCGGCTGAATTTCTATCGATAATAATCCCGCACTTCTCGTTACAATTCCATGCAGCGTTTGCACATCGTAATAGTCGAGGTGACACGTAATGCCAAATCTCGCCCTCAAAGGAGGTGTCAACAAACCCATCCTGGTAGTGGCCCCGACCAGGGTAAAAGGGTTGATATTCAGCTGAATACTTCTTGCATTGGGACCCGAATCAATCATAATATCGATGCGATAATCCTCCATGGCCGAGTATAGGTACTCTTCCACTACGTTGTTAAGACGGTGTATTTCATCAATGAAAAGCACATCACCGGCTTGTAAATTAGTAAGCAATCCAGCGAGGTCTCCAGGTTTCTCCAGTACGGGGCCTGATGAAAGCCTCAATTCCGATTTCAACTCGTTGGCTATGATATGGGAAAGAGTGGTTTTACCCAGCCCCGGTGGACCGTGTAACAAAACGTGGTCCAGGGCCTCACCACGCATATTTGCCGCCTGAATAAAAATGCCAAGGTTTTCAACAATTTTGTCCTGACCGGCAAAATCCGACAAGCGCTCTGGCCGCAAAGCACGTTCCACCTGGCGTTCGTCATCACTTAAAAAATCTTCTGTAGGACTGAGATGTGGGTTCACAAAATGAAAGATATTATCCTTTTTTACAATATTACGATATTTCGACGAGCATACGGTCTCTCTTTTCTGTTACACCAAAGATGTCCCAAGTTAAACGTCACCATTCCTAAATACATCTGAAATCTTGTAGTTTACAGCCAACTACGTACCTTTGCGGCGTTTTTTGAGGATTCTGGGTACGCCGGTACTCTTCCGATGTTCAATGATTTTAAACTTATTAAACCCAACTATTCATGAGTGGACACAAGATCACATTGTCACAGAGAAAGCGTCTTCAAGTCCCCAATGATCCCATAATTCCTTTTATTGAAGGAGATGGTATTGGCCCGGACATATGGGCGGCAGCGGTAAGGGTATTTGACGCTGCAGTCGACAAAGCCTACGATGGTACCAAGAAAATTCACTGGAAAGAGGTCTACGCCGGTGAAAAAGCACACAAGAAAACTGGAGAATGGTTGCCGCAGGCTACTACAAACTCTATCAAAGAACACCTTGTGGCCATAAAAGGGCCATTGACTACACCCGTTGGTGGTGGATTCAGGTCTTTGAATGTCGCCATCAGGCAAATATTGGATCTTTATGCTTGTGTGCGACCTGTCAAATGGTACAGGGGTGTCCCTTCCCCCGTAAAGAAACCGGGATTGGTGGATATGGTGATTTTCAGGGAGAATACCGAAGACATTTATGCCGGTATCGAATACCTGCATGGAACACCCGAAAATGATAAAGTCAAAAACTTCTTAATCAATGAAATGGGAGCCAACCAGATCAGGTTTCCCAAAACAGCATCGATAGGTGTCAAACCCGTATCCGTAGAAGGAACGGAGAGACTTGTAAGAGCCGCCATCCAACATGCCATTGACAATAACTGCAGCTCTGTGACACTCGTCCACAAAGGCAATATTATGAAGTTTACCGAGGGCAAGTTCAAGGAATGGGGTTACCAACTTGCCAAGAAAGAATTTGGTGCGAAGGACCTTGACGGGGGGCCGTGGCAGATCATTGAAGCCAAGGGCCGCAAGATCATTGTAAAAGATGTCATCGCCGATGCCTTTTTACAGCAAATCTTGCTGCGACCTGCTGAATATGATGTCATAGCGACGTTGAATCTGAATGGAGACTACATATCCGATGCCTTGGCGGCAATTGTCGGAGGAATCGGTATAGCCCCTGGAGCCAATATCAACTATGATACAGGCGTCGCCGTTTTTGAGGCCACTCACGGCACAGCACCCAAGTATGCGGGACAGGACAAAGTAAATCCCAGCTCAGTCATACTTTCCGGTGTGATGATGTTCCGCTATATGGGTTGGAAAAAAGCAGCGAATCTTATCGAAAAAGGACTGAAAGGAGCCATCAAGGCCAAACGCGTGACCTACGATTTTGAGCGCCTGATGAAGGGTGCCACAAAATTAAAGTGCTCCGATTTCGGCTCAGAGATTATTGCCAACATGTAGGCTGAGGTGGGGACAGGTCATGGATTTGAAACCTTGTCCCTGGCTTTACGGAATGTCTGCACCGCAATAATTGAAATCCGGGAATGAACATAGAGGACTGCAGGAATTATTGTCTTTCTAAAAAAGGATCTACGGAATCATTTCCATTCGACAGCCAAACGCTGGTGTTCAAGGTGTGTGGTAAAATGTTTGCCCTTATCGGTTTGGAAAGATTTCCACATAGTCTCAATCTCAAGTGCGATCCCGAGTATGCACTAAATCTCAGGGACAACTATGATGGGGTGACACCCGGGTATCATATGAACAAAAAGCATTGGAACACAGTATTGCTGGATTCTGATGTAGCGGACCATGTTATTTGCGATTTGATTGACCACTCCTATGATTTGGTCGTTAGCGGATTGCCGCAACAAGAAAAAAAATACCTCAGCTCGATTTGATCAGGCCGAAAAGCTGGTGCCACAGCCACAGGTATCTGTCGCATTGGGATTGTTGAACACGAATCCCCTGTTATTCAGACCTTCATGCCAGTCTATTTCCATGCCCACCAAGTAAATACCGTGGGCTTTTTCCATCAAGATCTTCATACCCTGAAAATCATATATCTGGTCGTTTTCTGTGGCCAGGTCAAACCCAAGCAAGTAAGAAAATCCCGAACAGCCACCTCCTTTGACTCCAACCCTCAAACCGTATTCACCGCCAATTTCCTGTTCTTCCTTAATCCTGTGCAACTGTTTCAGCGCACTCGCCGTAATGCTGACGGGGCTTTTTACGATTGTTTCCGACATAACTACTTCTTTAATCCGAATAAACGATAATTGTGCAAAGTTAGTTCAAGTGGTCATGACAGACCAAATGTGAATGTGTATTTTTGAAGTCCAAAGAATGCCCATGACAGTATTGGAGACGGCCCTGGAGGTATTGAAGTATACCCTGCCTGCGGTAATTATATACCTTCTGATGAAACAATTCATCCGTTTACAGGCCTACCAGGAGGAGGTTAAGCGCAAATCGTCGATGAAGAATGAAACGCTGGCCCTTCGGCTACAGGCCTATGAACGAATCACGCTTTTCTGTGAGCGCATTCGAATTGGTAATCTCATCATGCGACTCAGATCTCCTGGCATGACAGCGGCAGAACTTAAAAATGCCATGTTAATATCTGTGCAAAAGGAATTTGAACATAACCTAACCCAACAGTTGTATGTCTCCCGCCAGCTGTGGGAAATGATTGAGTTGTTAAAGGATGAAACCATGGCAACCATAACTGCCTCATTCCTGGAGAATGAAAAAGCAAACTCCGGAGCATACGAAACGGATCTATACAAAAGAGACCAGTTAGTAGAAAGCCAATTTGGAGTAAAAGTTAAAACGGCTGTGAGAAAAGAAGTTCAGCTCTATTTTCAATAACGGTATGATGCAAAGTACTCGCCTTTTATCTTTGGTCCTGATCGCATCTTTCGTGCTTTCGTGCCGATCGGGATATGAAATCGTTTCCACGGTAAAGTTTGAAAGGGTAGGAGAAGCCGAAGTTGATTCGGACGTGGGTACTGAAGCGGTGATCATACCGTACCGGGATAGCCTGAACTCCATTATGAATGAAGTTATTGGACAGTTGTCTACCCCGTTGGTCAAACAACGCCCGGAGTCCAATATTGGCAATTGGCTGGCCGATATGATGAGAGATGAGGCTGAAATAAAATTGGGCAGAACTGTTGACTTTGCTATCCAAAATTATGGGGGTATCCGGGTTACCTCATTGGCACCTGGTCCTTTGACGATAGGTGAGATCTTCGAAATTATGCCATTTGACAATATGCTCGTTTTCCTCGAAGCTGACTCTGCAAAGGTCCATCGGCTCTTTGATCATATTGCGGAATCCGGAGGATGGCCCGTTTCAAAAGGTGTGTCATTTGTCATTGACGGTGACAAGTCCACTTCCATTACACTACGTGGAGAGCCCATGCGATCGGGTGCGACCTATTTGTTTGCATTACCGGATTATGTGGCCAACGGAGGCTCTGGAAGTTTTTTCTTAAAAGAGTACGACCGGATGGATAGCGATATCTTTATCCGGGATCTGTTTATTGAAAATATCAGGCGCGATACCCGCGCTGGTTTATCACAATCACCTGTCATTGAAGGAAGAATACAAATGAAAGAAAATGAATAGGCGGTATTTCTTCAAGTCTTCAGCTTTGTTGACCTCAATGGCACCAATAGACAGGTGGTTGGCTGATGCTTTGGACGCAGGTGAATTGGAGCATATTGTAGTTCTCCACACCAACGATGTCCACTCACGGATCGATCCATTCCCAGATGACGGAGGGAGAAATTCGGGGCAGGGAGGAGTGTCCAGGCGAGCTTCCATGATCAAGAGCATTCGGCGAGAAGCAGATCACGTTCTTTTGCTGGACGCCGGGGACATATTCCAGGGCACACCCTATTTCAACATGTTCAAAGGAGAATTGGAGTTGAAGTTGATGTCCGAGATGGGTTACGATGGTGCCACTATTGGAAACCACGACTTTGATGCAGGAGTAGATGGACTGGAAAGACAGCTTCACAATGCCAACTTTCCTTTCATCATCAGCAACTATGATTTTCGGAATACCCCAATGGCCCACAGGACCGTAACGAATAAAGTATTTCAGTTTGACGAAATAAAAATAGGCGTTTACGGTCTCGGTATCGAGCTGAGGGGGCTGGTTCCGCAGGCCCTCTATGGGGAGACCCAATATAGAGACCCAGTGGCGGCGGCATTGAGGTATGAGCAGTTTTTAAAGGAGGAAATGGGGTGCGACTACATCATTTGTCTCAGTCACCTTGGTTTTAAATACGATGATCCTGCCGTTTCGGATGTCGTGATAGCCAGCAATACCTTCAAGACCGATTTGATCATCGGCGGGCATACGCATACTTTCATGGACAAACCCTATTTGGTAAGCAATCAGAAGGGGGAAGGTGTGTTGATCAATCAGGCGGGATTCGCCGGCATCATGATGGGCAGGGTAGACCTGATCTTCGAAAAAAAGAGGCGTCGCAAAAAGAAAATTACCGGGGCGAATCTTCTTGTAGAACAGTAAATTCTATGCCGCAGGACCATGGGAAAACCAAACCAAAAATGTTAAATTTTTATATATGTAGAAATTCAATATGTAAGAAGTTGGATTCGCCATTTTTATGCATTAATTTTTGAATCGTCTAAATAGCGCCTTTCACGGGTTGTCCCTGCGCAGTTAGAAAATAAATTGTCATCTTTGTATCACCCAAGAGGTGTGAGCGAGAAGTACCACTGTTGTCCCAAAATCGGCTGCTGAAAACTACAATTTAGTAAGCGAAAAAACCATGAATGAATGACTAAAGACCACCTGAGTGTTTGGGAGAGTTGTCTGCACACGATAAGAGAAAGTATACCGCACCAGAGTTACAAAACGTGGTTTGATCCTATTAAGGCCGTGCGTCTTTCAGGTAATTCGCTTACTATCCAAGTACCGAACAATTTTTTTTACGAGTGGCTTGAAGAAAACTACGTCGGCCTGTTAAAAAAGACCATCAGAGAAGAATTGGGTGAAGAAGGCAGGTTGGAATACCAAATAGTGGTAGAAAACCATACTCAGCCATCCTACCAGCCCGACAACGGCGTCGAAAACAACGTATACTCGGCAGAGCAGATCCGGAATCCCTTCGTTATACCTGGAATCAAAAAGGTCAAAATCAACCCTCAACTCAATCCAAAATATGTCTTTGACAATTTTATAGAAGGAGATTGCAATAAGTTGGCTCGTTCGGCTGGAATGGCCATTTCAAACAGGCCTGGAGGCACAGCTTTCAACCCGCTTGTTATTTACGGAGACGTGGGTCTCGGGAAGACACACTTGGCTCATGCAATAGGTAACGAAGTAGTAGCCAAATTTCCACAGAAAAATACGCTGTACATCAGTACAGAAAGATTTACCAACCAGATCATCGAATCGATAAAGAAAAATTCTGTCAACGACCTGGTTAATTTTTACCAGTCTGTTGATGTATTGATCGTCGATGACATCCAGTTTTTAAAAGGTAAGGCCAAGACCCAGGAGATTTTCTTTAATATATTCAACCAACTTCACCAGTTGGGTAAGCAGATCATACTGACATCAGACCGGCCGCCAAAATCGCTCGAAGGTATTCAGGACCGTTTGATCTCGCGTTTTAAATGGGGACTGTCGGCAGATCTTCAGTCGCCAGATTTTGAGACGCGCATGGCTATACTCGCCACCAAAATGGAATCGGAAGGTATTGCTCTTCCTGAGGATGTTCTCGAATTCATAAGTTACAATGTGAGAGACAACATAAGAGAGCTAGAAGGAGTCCTGGTTTCTCTTATCGCCCAGTCCACCCTGAATAACAAGGAAATCGACCTCAACCTTGCCAAGGTGGTCGTAGAGAGTTTTGTCAAGGAAGTCAATAAAGAGATCACCATTGACAACATTAAACAGCTGGTTTCAGAGCATTTCAAAATCTCCATGGAGAAGCTTCATGGAAAGACGAGAAAGCGAGAGGTAGTAATCGCCCGCCAGCTGTCCATGTACCTTGCAAAAAATCATACCAACAATTCATTGAAGACAATAGGTGACCAGTTTGGAGGAAGAGATCATAGCACGGTCATTTATTCATGTCGCACCGTACAGGACCTGATGGATACAGATATCCTCTTCAAGGATACGGTCTACGAACTCGAGAAAAAGGTTCAGATGAGTCTGAACGCCCAGGCATAAGCAGGTAGTTAAACTTTTACTAAGTAAATATCGTTTGATACAAACTATTTGGAGACCTATCCAAAAAGCCATTACTTTTGCATAAAAATTAACATATGAAGCGGATCATTACCTTAATGCTTGTAGTCTTGGGTGCCATAATTGTGGTCTTTCCCTCATGTAATATTGCCAATTCGGCTTCCTCAAGGATGAATGTCGAGCCTCAGCAAGTTACCCCTGAAGGCCTCAGTTGGTATAAAATAGAAGACCTGGAAAAAATGCAAATTGGTGATAAAAAGGTCATGATCGACATGTACACCTCCTGGTGTGGATGGTGTAAAGTTATGGACAAAAAGACTTTTACAGATCCCAACGTAATCCAATACCTGAACGATCATTTCGTCATGGTAAAGTTCAATGCAGAGCAGCGAGAGCCAGTCATGTTTAAAGGTAAAACCTATGAGTGGATCAATGCTGGCAGAAGAGGAGTCAATAAGCTTGCTATGGAATTGATGAACGGAAGGTTGGGTTATCCTACCATGGTCTATCTAGACAGCGATCTGAATAAGATCAGATCGGTTCCTGGCTATAAGACACCACAACAGCTTCTTTCCGAACTCAAGACCTTGTAGACCTTTGTCAGCGAATACGGGCGCAGATCTCGTCTGCTTTGGTGAGCTGTTATGGGACGTTTTACCTCATCGAAAGGTGGCCGGCGGAGCTCCTTTCAACATCGTCAATAGGGCCAATGCACTCGGTATTCATGCTGAAGTGATCAGCAGTGTCGGGAAAGATGCTTTGGGCGATGATTTGATAGCACTCGTTAAAGACAAAGGAAATCCCATTGGTTATATTCAGCGCCACCCTAACTTGCCTACAAGTACCGTACAAATAACGGTGGGTGAAAGTGGCGAGCCCCATTATGTGATCTTAGCCCCGGTTGCATGGGATGATATCAGGCTTACCCCGGAAATGGTCGATCTCGTCAGGAATAGCAAGTCATTTGTCTACTCGAGTCTCGGTCTGCGAGATCAACGATCACGAGAAGTGCTTTTCGATTTGCTCGATTTTGCCAATCTCAAAGTTTGTGACGTCAACCTGAGACAGGGACATTATTCGGAGGAAACGATCCTAAGAATGATCAGGAAGGCCGATATTCTCAGAATGAACGAATACGAATTGGAACTCGTATCGCGTCTCGAATCACTGGATGTGGGCGATAAGAAAAAAGCGATGGCCACTTTGGCTGAGCGTTATAAACTGGACAGTGTAATCGCAACATTGGGAAAGGCAGGAGCCATTTCATATGCCAAAGGCAATTTCTACAAGCAGCCGGTATTCAAGGTGGATGTAAAAGATACCGTAGGCAGCGGTGATGCTTTCCTCGCAGCTTATATGGTGAAAAAATTAAAAGGGGCGTCCGAAGAGAACTGTCTCCGGTATGGTTGTGCTATCGGGGCATTAACAGCTTCCAAGGATGGAGGCACACCTTCCATTTCACGGTCGGAGATCAGCGAATTACTCAGCCTTGTCTAGGTGCTTTTCTTACCGTTGTCCATTCCTGGATCCAGCAATTCACTTTAAAACGGTCTCCTTCGTTGATGGACGTACGCTGGTGAAGATCTTCTGCTGAAGGCATATATTGCGAATACCTCTGTATCCACCTGTTTGCTTCATCTGCCACACTGGGATCAATAGATTTTGCATATTCAAATTTATCTATGGCAGGCCATGTAACGATCTGGCTGTCCCATCCTCTCCCCGGGCCACATAATGGTCCTGATGAAGCGTACAGTTTTCCGATCAACATGTACGGCTCTCCCCAGTTAGATTTGTATTGGGCCGCCTCAAGGGCATATCTTCTCGCTGCAGGAAAGTTCTTGATGTGAGCATAGTAGATTTTTGATATCCTAAGGAGCTTATCCGCTTTATTCTCGGGATCATCTGTTTCTGCAACGTACTGGTCGTAGTAAGCGATGGCCTCACCGAAATCACCGCGGTTCAGCGCATCATTAGCCAGTTTCAATGGACCAGGAGGAGGCGGTGGCACATAACACACCACGTCTTTTAATCCTTTCATATAAACCAGCTGCTCATTTAATGAATCGCAATTGGCCCAAATCATCCTAAGGTAGACTTCTGTTACATTGTCGCAATTAGAAGTATCTTCTAGAAATTGAGGGTAATATTTGTTCATATAATATTCACAATCGTAATATCCCCGAATACCTTCCAGTCCTTCCAATAGGTTGGGTGCGTATTCGTTGATTACTTCCCAGGCTTCGCAATACGGGTCTTCACAATTGGCAAGACCGTTTTTGATAATATCAAATATGGCGTAGGTATATTTTCTGGCCTCTTCAAGGGCGATTTTTTCTTCAAGAACACGGTCATAGATCATTTTAGAGAATGGATTAATGGCAAAATAGTCTGCGTCCAGTCCCTTTTTATCGATTACCTCTTTAAACCACGCGAATATCTGATCTTCAGATACGTACCTTCTGTAATAATAATAACCATTAAAAGCCTTCCTGGCCGACAAGGTTCCGTCGTCACCAAAACATTCAATTCTCTTGTCGTAGATGCTAATGATGGTGTCCACATAACTTTGTTTCAATTCTTCGCTGGATGTCGATTTGAAGAGGTGATCGTAGATTTTTATACCGTCGTCGAAATGATAGGTAGCTTTTCCGTTGGCACCAGGAGCCGTGTAATAAGCTTGACGCCAGAGGCCTACAGCCTGGTCGTATCTTTTGAACAAGATTTCATCGCGGTAAAGTGTAAAAGCATCTTCTGTATTGCTCTTAACTTCCGGATCCAATTGATCAAGTGTCGTACAGGGTGTGTTCAACCATTCATCCAATTCAGGTATGCCTTTCTTCATAGAAGTGCTGTGTAGGATACCTGGCATCAACAAAACAAGTGCGCTGATGGTACTCAACACATGTCGTACTTTCATGATCGTCATTTTAAAATTCTGCTAAAATAGGAAGTATGTTTTGAATATTTGGACCGTCATATTCAGATCAATGCAGTTAAGAAAACATTAAATAAACGTTTGAAGTAATAAAAAAGCCGCGTTGGTTTATAACGCGGCTTCACGAAGTTTAAATTTTTCGGTGAATGTGGAACCGATGCAACTGTTCTATTGATACCTTATGCGAACAGTTTCTCCTATCCAACATCCCACAGTGGTCGATGTACCGGCTCTCATGCCACGCATAAAGCCCTCGTCTTTGGTGGGGAAACTCGAGCGGTATCTCGACATTTTAGATTCCAAGTCGGCTATCTGCTCGTTATCTGTCTCAAGGGATTTGGCATAACCCCATTTATCGTAGGCGGCGAGTACGGCCAACCGCTGATTCCAGGAGTCTCCACATCCTCGTGCAGCTTTGGCATAAATATCGCCGATAAGCGCATAAGGACGTCCCCATCCGGGATTGGTTCTTGCAGCATCAAGCGCTTCAGAACGAGCGTCACCCAATTTATCCAGTCTTCTGAAAAGAATGGATGCCACGGCCAAATGGTAATTGGCTTTTTTCTCGGGGTCCGGTTCAATCGAGATGGCTTCCCTGTATTTCTGGATAGCGCCAATATTGTCGCCCAGGTCATACATTTCTTTGGCTACAAAAGCCGGGTTGTTGGCACGAAACTCTGCTTCTCTCCTTGCGTTTTCTTCTGCTGCATAGGACTCATACTGCTTGGCGAGTTTTGCAAGGAATGGATTGGTTTCATCACAACCTTTCTGCCTGAGGCGGTTGTACAGATCTCTTGCGAACAGGGGATCTTCTGAATTCGCTTCATATTCGGGCATCCACTGTTCCTGGAAATAGGCACAATCAAAAATATAATCTTCTATTTCCCTGAACTTTCCAAGCATGGCATCTTTAGCCTGACCGTAATACTGGGCATAAGGATGCCCATTGGACTGATTGGTTTCACATAATGCCAATAGCTCATCATGGATCCTTCTCGCTTCAACTTTGTCAATTTTTTTATTGGTAAACTCGTAGACGGCAATATCTGCATAAGGCGTAACAACGGTGTATGGAGCGGCCATTCCGCCTTTATCCAGCGCGCTCTGAAGAGCTTTGGAAGTTTGTGAATATGGGGTCCTGAAATGGTAGTACATGTCATAGGCCTTGCGCGAATACAAGTCAGATATTTTTTCGTCGTAACAAGAGTCATCATCACATCGCAACGCAATTGCCCTCGCCTCGTAGCATGCAATTACCTCGTCGTAGAGCTTGAGAATTTCATTGACATAGGTTTGCTTGTCAGCATCGCTGGTAGCGTTGTCGTACATGTTCCTGTAAATCTTAATGCCATCGGTGTAGTGAAAATCCCTGTTGCCATCTGCGGCCGGAGCTGCGTCATATACCCGTTTCCAAGGAGCAAATGCATCCTTGTAGTTTTCATTTTTTACCAAGCTCCGATAGACAGAATGGTCGTTGGTAAGTTCATCTTCATTGGGTGATCCCACCCAGGTCTTACATTGTGTATAAGCATCCTGACCGATTGCTGCTACCAAAAGGATGATGAGAAAAATGGAATTTTTAAACTTCATGATCAGTTAAATTTTCTTTGAATAAACCATTCGTTGTCATTAAAAGTAAAACCAAAGGTGATCTTGACAAAACGCTCGGACAAAAAGTCTGAAACAGACCGTCTTCCTATATCAAGACCAACGTTCATATGGGATACCCTTCTCTGCCAGACTAAAGGCAACCCAAAACCCAGCGCGACGCCGTAGGTGTCAATGCTTTCACTGTTTATAGACCTTGGATCTTGCTCGTAATATAACCCTAACCGGTAATATACCCGCTGCATAAAGCTTCCAATGGCATCATAATCTGGACGGTAGTATCCTCCCAGGGACAATCTATAGGTATCTTCAAGATTTTCCGGGAAAGCATCATTCCTGTATTGGCTCCAGAAAGTCCGCTTGAAATCGAATCCTACTGCGTATTTATTTTTGTGATAGTAAGTTACACCAATTCCCAATTCTGCGGGTAATTTGCCTTTACCCAATTTCCCAAGACTACTCTCTAAGGTGTCAATATCCATTCCCGTCACGGATGGAGGGCCTGAATTGATGTTCAGGATATCCGCCTCGGTATTCAAACCAGTACGCGATTTGGCAGTTAAGCCTACACTGAGATACATGGGCTCTTCGCGTCCTATCTGGTCTTGCATTTCTTTTTTGTTAAACGTATATGTATATAACAATCCTGTTTTCCAATAAAATCCCCGGGCACTGTAAGAGGTAGTAAAAGAATTGTCGTAAGCAGTCCGTTCGTCGGTGAAATCCACGATTCTCGAGTTGTCAATTTTCCCAAACAAATATCCCAGGGTAAAACCAAACGATAGATCTTCATATTTGATGCTGTTACCCCAAACAACCTTATAAAATCCACCATCACCAGAAAAGGTCCGGTTGAATCGACCGATATTGGGAAGGCTGTCTTGACGGGTGATTTCATAACTTACCGTTGAGTGCGGGAGCAGCGCAAATCCCATTCCCCAATTCACCTTGTAATCTTCACGGCTGAAAACCTCGTTAAGGGGGTTTCTCAAAGGAAACCCTAGGCCCAGGTAAGACAAATTACCGGACCACTGAGA
>JBFKOL010000041.1:0-20465 GCA_041628815.1 Saprospiraceae bacterium
GAATGTTAGATGGATAATCTGCTCTGTTGGGATGTTCATCATTCACTTCCTGGCCGATCTGGAAGAATTCTTTCAAATCGGCTACCTTGGAATGTTTCGCATGTTCTTTTCCGAAAGAAGTATAACCCCTCTGGCCAGCCATACCTTTGATTTCGTATTTCTTTTTTTCTTCCGTTGAGAGGGCAAAAAAATCTTTGGCGCGAGCATAGAATTGTTCGATCAGATCTATAGGGATGCCGTGGTTTTTTACGCCTACAAAACCTATTTCATGAAATGCAGACCCGATCTGATTAACGAAATCTTTTTTTTGCGTACGGTCGCCCTGGACGTATTTTGAAAGGTCGACTACGGGGATGACTTTATCTGCCATGTTTATATTCTTTGGTTAGGAAGTAACAAAATCCATGCTGAATTCAATAAGTAAGACAAATTCACGATTGAATATTAATCCTGACTTTATGAAATAATTTACAAAAAATGAAATGATGTTCGATCTGTTTTTAGATAGGTGTATTCGGGGGTCTTAATTTGAAACGACATTTTCATGACCTTCATCGGATGAAATATTGAGA
This sequence comes from Saprospiraceae bacterium, assembly GCA_041628815.1. Classification (GTDB taxonomy): domain Bacteria; phylum Bacteroidota; class Bacteroidia; order Chitinophagales; family Saprospiraceae; genus JBFKOL01. The sequence continues at coordinate 573 of JBFKOL010000041.1, forward strand.
GGGACCGACGATGATACAAAAAGAAAACGCTTAAGCAGTAGATCATTAGCATCTTATAGGTATTATAAACTGGACCTGACTATGCTAACGATGGATTCTATCGGTTTGACAAAAAAGACTCCACCTCTCAACTTGCCGACAGTTGCAAACTGTCAGCAAGTTACACGATATCTTTTTTGAGCCAAGGTGATGTCACCATTTGTCTAAGCTTGGTTATAAATGTCCAATATTGTTATAGCTTTTCAGAACGGCGTATGGCCAACAAAAATTCAGCATGGATGGCCAAATATTCATGTTTTGAACAGGTCGTTCAATTTTTCAGCCAATTCGATACCTATCTTTTCTTGGGCTTCAATGGTGGAGGCACCAGTGTGTGGGGAAAGAGAAATCCTTGGATGTGAAAGAATATCTTTTCTTGGCGAAGGTTCTCCAATAAATACGTCCAAACCAGCGGCAGATAACTTGCCAGTATCAAGGGCTTCCAACATCGCATCCTCGTCCACTGTTCCTCCTCGCGAAGCATTGATAAGGACGGTGCCATGTTTCATTTTGTTGAATTCTTCGGTGCCGAGAACTGGCTGGCCGAGATAGGGAAGGTGAAGACTAATAACATCAGCGAATTCCAAAACTTCATCCATGGAGACGGTCTGAAGGATGACTTTGGCACTAGCCTGGGGTCCTCCGATGGTCAGGGTGGCTTCATCAACATAAGGATCGACTGCCACAACTTTCATGCCCGCAGAAATGGCCAGCTGTGCCATTTCCTGGCCAATCCTTCCGAATCCAATCACACCAAGTGTCTTACCATAAATCTCAAATCCTTTCGAATACGATTTCTTCAGTGACTTGAATTGCGAGTCGCCTAATGCGGGCATGTTACGATTGGACAAATACAAAGACCGGGCAATGGACAATAAATGAGCAAGAGCGAGTTCGGCAACCGACCTGGACGAAGCGGCAGGTGTGTTGATCACTACAACACCTTTGCTCCTGGCAAAATCCACATCAATGTTATCCAGCCCGACACCCCCGCGGCAAATGGCTTTGAGATCAGGACATCTCTCTATGAGATCTCTTCTGACTTTGGTAGCGCTCCTGACACATATGGCGTCAAAAGATGGCAGTTTTTCAGCGAGTTCTTCCTGCGCAATTGGATCTGTTTGAACTTCATGTCCCTTGTCCTTTAACATTCTGAGACCTGTCGGGTGGATCCCATCGTTGATCAGTATGCGAGCCATATTTTGCAATTGAGGCGCAAATGTAGTGCATCCTAAGAAAAGGCTCCCAGGATATATAAAGAAATTCCTAATCAATATTTTTTCAGGTAGACGAAGAATTAGATCATGGTGAGACGAAATAAAAAAACTCTATTTCTTTAGTCGGTAGTCCCGGGGCTTCTTTTATTCCTTATTACCGATGCATCAGGATCCTGTCCAAAAATGATCTTCGGGGGTATAGTTTTGGTTTCAAAATTCTATATTTAAGAGAATGGTTTACAATCCTGCTACCATGTTGTTGAACATGTTATAGCTATTATAACAATACTATGAAGTTAGCCATACACAATTGGATGCGGGCAGAACCGCTTGAAACCACCTTATCGAGGATCAGCAAGTTTGGTTATGATTTTATTGAAATCCAGGGTGAACCCTCGATGTATGACATTGCAGAAGTGAAAAAACTCCTTGACAAGTACAGCATTCGTTGTTGGGGATCTGTCACGTTGATGTTGGAGAAGAGAAATCTACTCGCCAAAAACCCCGTTGACCGGCAAATGTCTGTTCAATACGTGAAAGACATCATTACCATGGTCAGTGCACTGGGAGGACAAATGGTATCTGTCGTACCAAGTACGGTCGGTAAGATTGTCCCCGACAGTCGCCCCGACGAGGAGTGGTCCTGGGCCGTAGAGTCATTGAAATCGTGCTATGAACACGCAGAATCCTGTGAAGTCAGGATCGGCATAGAGCCGATCAACCGATTCGAAACTTATTTCATCAACCGAGGTGACCAGGCGTTGGAATTGGCAGAAGAGGTGGGACCGAATTGTGGTGTATGCCTCGATATCTTTCATATGAATATCGAAGAATCGGATCCATTCGAAATGATCCGTCGCGCTTCTTCGCGCCTGGTAGGTTTTCATGTTGCGGATAACAACAGGATGGCACCAGGAATGGGTACCATCGACTGGAAACTACTCATAACCACCTTGAAAGAGGTAGGCTTTGATGGTCCGCTTTCGGTGGAATTTGCAGCCCCTGTAGATCGCACCCCAGCCAATCCTTACCCGGGAAGTATCGATTCCAATCCGAAAGGTTTGACTGAAGAACAGAAAAAATTCATTGAAGATCACGGCAGTTCGGCACTGACTGAAGCATTCTATACATTCCTGACCCGCAAATCAGCAGAGACTTTACTGCCGCTCATTTAAATATCAGGTTATGCCAAAAATCAAAGAAATCAATCACATCACGCTGATCGTTGACCAATTGGAGAGGTGTGCTGAATTTTATGAGTACGAATTGGGTCTTGAACCAATTCCGGCTTTCGTTTTTGATTATCCCACTGCGTTTTTCAAGATCAATGAGACACAACAGCTGCATCTGACTGAATGGAAAGACGCGGTTTCATTTCGTGGTCACGTGTGTTTCAAGGTGGCAGATTTCTCTTCATTGTTTCACAGGTGCAAATCCCTTGGAATTGTGGATACCAAGCCGTGGGGAAAAGTAAGGCAACTACCCGATGGCGCGATGCAGATGTTCATCAGGGACCCTGCAGGCAACCTATTAGAATTATCTTCTGATCCTTCAGAAAAAATTGACCCTGGAATTTTCGAAGATGATCTGTTCAAGGAAGGATTGTACGTTTCGGGCCGCAATGATTTCAGGGGATATAAGAGCGAGAATGCCACTTTGTACCATGGAAAAAGTTGATTATATGCGCAAAACTTTTGTCATCTTGATTACCGCAGTTGCTTGTTTATTGACGACATTGACATCGTGCGAAAATAAGGAGGAACCAGACGCGCCACACATCGTATTTGTCGTCGGTGACGAGGAATACCGGAGCGAGGAGTCTATGCCTATGATTGCAGGACTGTTGAACCGTGCGTTGGACTGCCGGATTACCATTTGTTATCCGCTCGATTCGGCCGGTTTTGTCGATCCAAACCGATTGGATCATATTGATGGACTGGATGCATTGGAGGATGCTGATCTCATGGTATTGTTTACCAGGTTCAGGGCACTGCCCGCAGAAGAGTTAAAATGGATTACCGATTATGCGGATAGCGGAAAGCCTATGGCGGGATTTCGCACTTCAACGCATGCTTTCCTGTACAGAGAAGATAGCCTGAAGCGGCATATGAATGACCAATGGCCGACCAGGGTTTTTGGCCAACAATGGATCACGCATCATGGTCATTTTGATGATGGCCAAAACCCGTTGACTTCTGTATCACTGGTAGAAGGTAAGGAAGATCATGCAATTCTGAGAGGGGTTGAGCCATTCGATGCATATTCTTGGCTGTATCACGTTGATGGAGGTGAATGGAAGTTGTATGGTGACAGCGACCCCTTGCTTTTGGGAAAATCTCTGAAATCAGGACACGAAATGCGTGGCAATCTTGACAAGTATCCCCTGGTCAATCCTGTTGCATGGGTAAAATCTCATAAGGCCAGTGATCAGGTGGCTGCTGCAAGGGTATTTTTTTCCACCTTGGGGCATCCTTATGATTTCAAAGATGCCAATATGCGCCGGTTAGCTGTCCATGGAATCTTGTGGGCACTTGGCAAGGAAGCGGTCATTCCCGCTGAGGGCATCGATGTCGAATTAATTGAGCCTTATGAACCAAACAATTCTGGTTTTGGGGACCGGTATAAGAAGAATCTCCAACCTCGCCAGGTAGGAGACTAGGAGATTTCACAAATCTCAGTCGTTATTTTTCTTTAATGCCTTATCCGCTTCATGGAGCAATTCCTCCAGAGATGGTTCGCCTTCTTTACTGCTATTTTGAGTACCGTTATTTGAATTTTGCTGCAACTGAATGTTTCCATCACTCAGCTTCTCTATCAATTCCTGCTGTTTCCTGATAGTCTCTTCCTGGTCTTTAATAATCCTTTCCTGGTTTTCTATCTTGGATAGTAATTCTGTGATCTGTCTTTTTACCTGGTCGACATCAAATTCACTGTCAGCACTTTGGCTTCTTTCCAATATCTCATCCACGCTGTTCTGGTCCCCGTCCAAACCTACCTTGGCACGCCAGTCATCCAACTGACCCCGGTCATCGAGATATTTCAACCCAAAGTAAACGATAGGAATGAAGAATAGCAGGAAGAAGAAGAACCTTGCACATCCTGTTGTCTTGTATCTGGTAGCCATATCTGGTTTCTTTGACGTAAAAATACTGTATAGGTCATTTTATTGCGGCAATTTTATATCTGTGTACCGAGAATATCGCCTACCGATGTCTGGCAATAGATTAAATGCATGTCCTTTAGTGGCAAGTTTGAGAAAAGTAGGATGGATACTCCCAGGAAGATGGTTAAGTGTGGCCATGAAGGGCTTCTCGTGCGTCCCCGGGATATTCATCGGACTGAACCATTCGTTACAAAGGCTGAAAGAGGTTCAGAGTTCTTTCAGCATGATGTTTTTCCATCTGACTTTGATACCTCCTCCGTCGTGAATCTGGAGTGCAATTTTACCAGTGGCAGCACCGATTTTTTCATCTTCAAATTCGATCATCATATGGCCGTTGAGCCAGGTCGTAATCGTGTCACCCGCTGCTCTGATCTTCATGGTATTCCATTCACCCATTTTGAGAAATCTCTCATATGCCGGGTTGGGTTTGATGAGCCAACCTCGTCCGTAGGATTCATAAATTCCACCGGTATGTTTGCCAGGTGGGGCTACTTCAGCTTGCCAGCCCGTTATTCTGGTTCCTTCGATATGTGAACGAATGAAAACACCGCTGTTGCCTTCAGCCTCTTGTTTGAACTCGAGTGTCAGTTCGAAATTTTTGAATTCCCGGTCGGTAGCAAGGTATCCATATTGTTCATCGGGTCCACTTTCGCAGATCAGTTCGCCGTTATCGACATACCACTTCTCAGTACCGTAAATAGTCCAGCCTTGCAGATCTTTTCCGTTGAATAACGATTTGTTTTCATCAACTGAAGATTTCAGTGCCGGTTGAGTACAGGCATGCCAAAAACATAGGCATAGAATGAATAAAAGGGTGGGGGAGAAAGTGTTCATTGGCTCAATATTCGAAAGGCTTTAAAGATAATACAAATAGCAGCTGTTGGAATAGCTGATCAGCTGAAGATTAAATTCTTCCATCACGGCGCATCAGATGTAGTTTGAGCAATCCGGCTACACTTATGGCATCGGTGATTTCGCCATTCAGCGCCATGCTGATGGCAGTGTGGAGAGGGAGTCTTTTGATTTGGATATCCTCTGTTTCTTCAAATGCCGCCTGATGCATCGATAGGCCAGAAGCCATATAGACAAATCCGACCTCATCCGTTACGCTGTTCGACGTATGCAACTTCATGAGCAGCTGCCAGTTTGAGGCCTTCAGCCCTGTTTCTTCCAATAGCTCCCGCTTTGCATTTTCTAATAAATTTTCTCCGAGAGGTCCTCCTCCCATGGGAATTTCCCAGGAATAATGATCCAGTGAAAATCGGAATTGACCGACCAGCCAGGTATGGTCTTCCTCGTCCACAGGTATGATGCCTAGTGCGACGTTCTTAAAATGAACTTTGCCATAGATGCCTTCCTTTCCGGAGGGATTAAGGACTTCGTGATGCGTCAACCGAATCCAGGAATTCTCATAACGCACCTCCGACGAAAGGACCTTCCAGGGGTTTACATCCTCACTCATGCAAATGGAAACTCAATTGTCAGGTGAGACAGCCAGTACGAATCGCGGCTGAAGAAAGGGGGTACGCCGTTACAAGGCAAGTCTCAATCTTTCTCGCTGATAAAACTCTTTAAAGGAAATCATCCTTTGCGTTTCTTCATCCCACAGCTTATTTGCTGCAATCTTGAGGCTATCCCAGAATGTAACCACGTTGGCATATTGGGTGAGCAGGGGGTTTTCCTTCATGCACTTTTCGAGGTTGTAATTGGGTATACGGGCACTCAGATGATGGATGTGATGAATCCCGATATTCCCTGTAAGCCATTGTAAAACCTTTGGAAGCTTGTAATAGGTAGCGCCGCGAATCGAAGCGACGAGATAGTCCCAATTCTTTCTCCATCGCATGTAGCCATCTTCATGCTGATGTTGCACGTAGAAAAACCAGAATGCCACGCAGAAGAAAGTGAATACGAGAATTAACTGTATGGATAAAAACTCCTTCCATCCAAGTAGAATGGCAAGTACTGTATATACTGCGGCAATCAACAAATTGTTCAGCAGCTGGCTTCTCTTCACTTTGTTCCAACCCTTTAGATGAAGCGATGGAAATCGATTGGAGAAAATAAAATACCATAGTGGAGCGAAAAAGAAAAGAACGATCGGATGGCGAAAGAGACGGTACCTAAACCTGCCCCATTTGCTCCGGCTTCGATATTCCTCGACGGTGATGAAATTGATATCACCAATATCTCTTTCTTCAAGCTGTCCCATATGGCCGTGGTGGTGGTTGTGGACTTTGGCCCAGTATCTAAAAGGAATCGTGCTGAAAAAGCTGCAGACATATCCAATCATTTTGTTCGCTGTTTTGGATCCCAAGAAAGATTGATGTCCACAGTCATGTTGGATGATAAAAATTCTAACAAGAAAAAAGACATTGACCAGGCCTATGGGTATTGTCAACCAAATCGACCAGTCGAGGCTTAAATACATAAGCACCCAAAGTCCCACGAAGGGAAGAAAAGAAGTCACAATTTGAATTGCCGCCTTACGATGATCAGGCATCTGGTATTGCTGGATGATTTGTTTCCAGTTCTTAAGTTTTTCTTTTATTTCCGCTTCTATTGCGGGTTGTGAAAATCGATGCATTTAAAGAATTTTTATTTAGCGGAATGTAAAAGTATGAAATCGAGATGATAACTGGTTGATGGCTCGTCATATTGCGTAAAAAATTGGACGAAAGCGTTCTGTGGTACATTTCTTGTAATCATTTATGAACAATGAAGGGTCAGGCACTTTTCTTTATCATCATACTTATCCTTTCCGGGATCCGGCTTTCGTCGCAGGTAGTAAATATTGAAGCGATGAGAGACAGCTGTGCTGTAGATTCGTTGTGTGGGAGAGTAAACCTCGACCTTAGTGCCAATCGCAACAGCATCAATGTTTTTACCATTTCTACAGGAGTGGATTTATACTACAAGAAGGATAGTTCTTCGTGGCTTTTTATCTCTCAGTTCAAGTTGATACGGGCTGGTCAAATGAACTTTACCAATGAGACTTTTGCCCATATCAGGACTGACCGCGTCCTGAAAGAGCGAGTCAAATGGGAGGCCTTCTTTCAGATTCAGCGCAATGTACTAACCAACCTGGACTACAGGGCTCTGTTAGGTACCGGTCCTCGCTTCAAGCTAACTGATTACAACAATGCACGGTTTTACTTTGGAAGCCTCTATATGATGGAACTGGATAAAACCAATACCCCGGAAGTCTCCAATTTCCATCACAGGTTGAGTTCTTATTTTTCATTCTCCTTATATCCTCAAAAGGATATCTCCTACGTTAGCACCACTTATTTACAGCCAAGAATTGATCAATGGAACGACTATCGGATCCACACTGATAACCAGTTGGGTTTGGCCATCACGACACGGTTGAAATTGAATATCACCTTTTCGCTCTCTTACGATGCCGATCCTCCATCAGGTATTCCTGGATTGACCTATTCTTTTATCAATGGTCTTTCTTATCATTTTGACTGAACGGTGAACGGCTTGAGATCGAGTCGCTGTACCGACTTTGTCAACCTGGCAATCTCCATACGCTTAAAGAGATTCACTTTTCTTTCAAAATTTGCCACTGTATTCCTGATATCCTTCATCAATACTTCCTGATTAGGCGTTTTGGGTTGCCAGGGTTGAAAAATGAGGCTGCTGGCTCTTGAAAGTTTATTCTGGAGGCTTTGAGGATCACGGTAGATGCCCTGGACATCTTCGCCAGACAGCATTTCATGGATCTCCCTGATCTTCATCGATGCAGAGTCTATCGCCATATGGATCAAATCTTGTTTTGGAATGTCTATATGATCTGCCAACTCCCTGGCCAGTCGGACGCTTTCCTCAATGGTACGGACTTCGTCCATAATGGAAGTTGCCTTTTGGATTTCTTTTTCCAATTCCTCGATTAGATATGCCTTGTCCACCAGGTCTTGGTCTGCAATTTCTAAGCGCGGATCTTTAAGTACCGTAGCATTACCTTTTACCTGTACGTCATTGTAGGTCACCTGGATCAGATATTCTCCGGGGGGGACGGAAATGCCTCCTCGAGGAGCACTTTCCTTTTTAGGTTTGGGAGTGCCCGGCAACCGAAATCGGTTTTTATCCAATTCCCAGGCAATGCGGTTTAAACCTTCTTTTGGATTGGCATACAGTGTACGTATGATTTTACCCCGCATATCGAATATGTCAACCCTTACTTTTTTATCGAGTTCAAGTCCTTCGGCATTCTCCGGGGCCCTTTTGAGATAGTAGCTGATCAATGATCCGTAGGCTCGATTTTCGCCGTTGTACAATGCATCACCTATTTTTCCGTCCCTGTAACCAATGGACTCTCCTATGACCGCGGCATAGGTTGGGGGTATGTCGAAAAGATAGACATCATTAGCAAGAATATTGTTTCCTTCCTTGGCCAGGGCCCTCAATGGTCTGATATCGTCGAGTACCCAGAACGATCTCCCAAACGTAGCGATGACGAGGTCGTGATCACGAGGATGAATCACGAGATCCGAAGTAGGCACAGTAGGATATCCACTGTTCCACTCGTGCCAGGATGTTGCATCATCAAAACTTACGTACAATCCGAACTCGGTACCCAAAAAGTGAAGACGGGGTTCCAATGGATCTTGTTCGTGACAGAGGACAAATCCCCTTACATCATCTTCATCGACTACATTTTTCCAGGTTTTCCCCATGTCCTTTGTGCGGAACAGATACGGTTGCCAGTTGTTTCTCCTGTGATCATCGAGTACGGCAAATGCTTCGTTCTTATCGTGTTGTGAGGCATTGACTTGTGCCACCCAGGTATTTTCCGGGGCTCCTTCAAGTCCATTCGAAACATTGACCCAGGCCAGGCCACCATCTGTGCTCACATGGATCATGCCGTCGTCAGAACCAGCCCAAATGATTTGCTGATCCAGAGGGCTGGGATCGATCGAGATAATGGTGGTATGGAATTCAGCGCCGGTTACATCAAAGGTAAGGCCTCCGGATCTGAGAAATTTTTGCTTTGCGGGATCGTTGGTTGTAAGATCAGGTGAGATGATTTCCCAGGACGCCCCGTGATCCCTTGACCGGTGAATATACTGGCTGCCGTAGTAAATAGTTTTCTGGTCTACAGGATCTATTCCGATACCGGCGTTCCAGTTGAATCTAAGGTACTCACCATCCGGGTGAATGGGCCTGACGGGCTGTAGTTGACCCGATGGACGATGGTAGCGCACCAGGTTGCCTGCCTGCCCCATGGCATATCCGTAAGCCGGATCGAGAGGGTCAGGGACCACATCGAAGCCGTCCCCCACGCTGAGACGCTGCCAATACATGTTTCGTATTCCTCCCTTGAACCATGTTTGACTCGGTCCCATCCAGCTACCGTTATCCTGTAGTCCACCTGTAATATTGTAAGGAATCTCATTATCGACCCTGACGTGATAAAACTGCCCCAACGGTAAATTGTCCGCAAACCACCAGTTCTTACCCCTGTCGTGGGTAATGTTCAGTCCGCCGTCATGACCGATCATGATGAAGTCGGGATCTTCGGGATGCATCCAGAAGGCATGGTGATCCGTGTGAATCTTATTCCCTGGAGCAAACATATTCCACGTCCGTCCACCGTCTTGCGAGACGGTGACTGTTGACGCGATGGAGTACAACCTGTTTTCGTTTCTTGTGTCGGCGTATATATCTGCGTAGTAGAATGGCCTGTCACCAATAAGGGCATCCTTGGGCTTGGACCTTCTTGACCATGTATACCCACCATCCATTGAGGCAAATATGGCGTTGTCATCCGATTCAATATAGGCATAAGCGATATTCCCGTCAACCGGTGAATAGGCCAGTCCTATACGTCCGAGATCTCCTTTAGGCAAGCCATCGTCGCTCGTGAGCCTCTTCCAGGACAGGCCACCGTCTGATGAAAGGTATATAGATGATCCAGGTCCTCCGGATTTGAAAAACCAGGGCCATCTTCGGTGCTCCCACAGGGCTGCTAACAGGAGATTCGGATTCTCGGGATGTGCCACAAGGTCGGCCACACCTGTCCGGTCGTTTACAAAAAGCACCTTTTCCCAGCTCTTACCGCCATTTACAGACCGGTATATGCCTCGATGCTCGCTTTCCCCCCAAGTAGCACCGGAAACGCCTGCAATAACGATATCGGGATTATCCGGATGAACGATCACCCTGTGTATCTGTCGGGACAATTCTAGGCCAAGGTGTGTCCAGCTCTTACCGCCATCGATGGTTTTGTACATGCCCAGGCCACTGTTCTGACTGTTCCTCGGATTTCCCTCGCCAGTACCTACGTACATGATGTCCGGGTTTTTCTGATAAATTTCGATATCTCCGATGGATGCGGCATCTTCATCGTCAAAGATGGGGGTCCATGTGTGACCGGCATTCTTTGATTGCCAGACACCACCGGCAGCAGTGCCAATAAAGATGATGTCGGTATCTTTCAAAACGACATCAATCGATGTTACTCTGCCGCTCATACCAGCGGGGCCGATATTGCGGGGTGCAATATTTTGGAAAATCTCCATATCAAATTCCTGGCCATAACTTGCGAATGACAAACTCGCAAGGACCATCGTGGAAATCCAGTTTCTCATCTTTGATTTTTTTGTGGCATACAATTTACCCAATAATGATCAGTTCACTGTGCCTTTGCCATGGGAGTTTAAAGGTCTAATCAAAGTCCGAAAGTTGTAAAAAGTACTTACCTTTTTGCAAAAACCTAAACAATTACGAACTATGACTACGGGAAGAAGAGGGTTCATCATGTCTGCAGGTGTGGCAATTGCTGGAGCATTGCTGAATCGATGTAAAAATATCACGAATCCACAGCCTCAAAAAAAGCTTGGTGTGGCATTGGTGGGTTTGGGAAATTACAGCACCAACTTGCTGGCACCGGCCATGGAACACACACAATTTTGCGAATTACGGGGTATTGTAACTGGCACTCCGTCAAAAATAGAAAGATGGCAACGGCAATATGGCATCCCTGATGGGAATGTTTACAACTACGATACCATGTATCGCATGGCCGATAACGATGACATCGATGTAGTTTACATTGTAGTCCCTACTGCTTTGCATTCAAAATATGCGGTCATAGCCGCAGAAGCAGGCAAACATGTTTGGTGTGAAAAACCTATGGCCTATACGGAGCAGCAATGTCTCGACATCATAAGCGCTTGTCAGGAGAACCAGGTGCGCCTGGCCATTGGTTACAGGATGCTTCACGAACCCAATACGATCAAAGCCAATGGTTTTGCTACAAGCAGGCCGTTCGGGCCCATTACTGCCATTGAAGCCAATGCAGGATACCGTGGTGGAGGCGGCACCGGTTGGCGATTTGTTAAGGAAATGGGTGGGGGCGCCATGTACGACATGGGTGTTTACACAGTCAATGGCTTAAGGCACGCCTTAAACGAAGAACCCGTACGGGTTGTTTCCGCCCGGCATGTCATCGACCGCCCCGAACTCTTCAAAGAGGTCGATGAGACTACGGAATATGTTCTTGAGTTCCCTTCCGGAATAACGGCTAACGGATGGACGAGTGTAGGAAACAACAAAAACTTCATGCGTATCACTTGCGAGCGCGGGTGGTATCAGCTCGAGCCTATGCAGGCATATTCAGGTGTTACAGGTACCACCAGCAGTGGCGAAGTTTGGCCTCCGATCAAGGGAATGCAACAGACCCTGCAGATGGATGATGATGCCCTGGCCATTATGAATGGCACCCCTATGATCGCTCCGGGCGAGGATGGCATGAGGGATATCAAGATTATAGAGGCGATCTTTGAATCTGCCGCCACCGGTCAAAGCGTATCGCTGTAGAAGGGGCGCATTTAATATACCTTTTTGCCTTCCAGGAAGACTGCGATAACTTCGATTCTGTGCACGTTGTCCGGATTGTAATTCAGGGGATTTCGCCCCAATATTACGAGATCGGCCCTTTTGCCTTCTTCCAGGGACCCTATTTCTTTTTCAGCATGCATTTGCCAGGCAGGATAGATGGTCACCGCCTTGATGGCTTCACGGATATCGATCCTTTCGTTCAGTCCCAAGACTTTGCCCGACATGGTTTTTCGCGTGACAGCAGTCCGGATGGCCAAAAGTGGATCAGGTGGATACATGGGAGAATCGTTGTGCAATGAAACTTTGTGACCAGCTTTCAAAGCAGAATTGACGGCCATCATCCTTTGGGCTCTTTCGATGCCAATGATCGAAGCAGACAGCGAATCACCATAATAATAGATGTGGTTGATGTGAAAACTGGGTGTCAGTCCCAACGATTGCATTTTTCTGAGCTGTTGAGGAGTTGCCAGAGCCATGTGTTCAAGCCGGTATCTATGTTCCTTTTTGGGACTAATGCGGAGAACGTTGTTAAAGGCAGTGAGTGCATGTTCTACGGCACTGTCTCCCTGGCTGTGAGCAGCAATTTGCCAACCCCGTGTATGGGCCTGGAAAAACAAGTTCTGGTAAGCGGGTGATGGATACATCGTATGTCCATGACTTCCTTCGGGAATACCGAGCATATCCTGGTTAAGAGAGCTTGTCAGGTAAGGCTCCCTGATGAGCATGCTGCCGGTATAGGGCGAACCGTCTATCCAGTATTTTTGACCAAGTTCTCGAAAAAACCAATTGTCTGTTCTCCTGATCGTATCATTCAACGAAGGCAGCCCTACCCTGTAATAGAACAACCTGACCTGTGGGTCTTTGTCGGCACTCAATTCCTCGCAGATACCTATGACATCCCGGTTGGGATAAACTTCGGGAAAGATTCCCGGTGCTCCAATCGTAGTTATTCCCTTAGAGTTGTAAACACTGTAGTATCGTTGAATTTCATTTTTGACATCAAATTTCGACTTGGTTTCAAATGTCCTGATAAACGGTATGACCGTTGCCGACTCTGTGACCATTCCCGTCAGTTCTCCTTTGTCATTTTTGACATAAGAACCGCCACCTGGAGGATCCGGTGTGTCATTCGTGATTCCGGCCAATTCCAGCGCCATCGTATTGAAATAGTGGGTGTGTTGGCTTTGCATCATTACCCAAATGGGATGCTGGTCTGAAATCTCACTGTCGAGGTATTCTCGGGATAGAGGCTGTGCTCCTCTCAAGGACATGAAGTCCCAGCCAAAGGCGAGGATCCATTCTCCTTTCGGTGTAGACTGGGCAGCAGCTTTCAATTTGTTCAAAGCCCTGGCTGCAGTCCTGTTCGTGCTTCCACTTACATCCACCCAATTGCTCAACGCAGCACTAAGCACAGGATGGGTATGTGGCTCGATGAATCCGGGCATAATGGTGCGCCCGTTCAGGTCGATGACTTCCGTTGAACCATTTGCCAATGATTCGAATGCATCACCATTACCTACCTTCATCACCCGACCGTCCCGAATGGCCAGGAATTCACCGGTAGAAAAATCCTCATCAACAGTGATAATGATACCGTTGTGAAAAATCAGGTCAGCCTCTTGTTGACTGATGACACGCAATGGTATCCATAGAAGAGTGATGCCTATTAAATATTGCTGCAAGAGTGGTAACAGCACCTGGAAAACCGATTCGATTCTCATATCAACCAATGTACTGGGTCAAGACTTCTTAGTGGTTATGCGCAAAAATACGATGGATCCTTGATTCCCATCCATGGCTTAACCCGACTTTTAATGGATGACGGCTTTTTCTGTAGCTCCTGTCGCTCAGAAAAACCCGGACCAATCAGTTGGTGGACAACGAACCGGTTGACTCGGTAGGGCCGTTCAAGACCGCACTGAGGTGGGCCTGAAGAGTGAGGCCATTACACCCCTGTTTACCTCAACCCCGATTTGATTGGGATCTGGTGAAGGCAGCAAGCTCAGGGTATCCCCAGTATTTTATCCGTACTTACCCGGTTTTTTTAAAAAATGATGGCATGAAAGTGTCCGGTGGCAGGAAAATTGCGTTCTGGTGATTTACATAAACTCATTAAAATTGGACGAAGAGTACAGTCACATTAGATAAATACATTAAAAATATTTGTTATATTTAAAACATTGAAAATTAATATATTCCATGAGCCGATTCTTGATAAAACTTTGGGATCAATTTATGACCCTTGTCATTCTGTGCATCATTTTCATGCACATAAAGAAGTGATTGCACCTCTTATTATTCGCAATCATCAATACTGGCCTCAAAAAGACCCAGGACTGTAAATCCACTATTGAAATCAAAGTAATCTACAGTTCTGAAAAGCACCAGGCCTCCTTCCGGTACAGTACCGCTGGACGAGATATTATCTCCTGAAATATATATTCCGTCTTCGATGGGGTTATCATCGATCACGACGTTCGAGGAAGCGCAGTCACCGACGACATTGCCGACATTCAGGTTGGCGTCATTGATATCAAAAAATACGTTGTTTCTGCATTTGACCTTAATTCTTCCAAATGGAGAATGAACGCCAGTAGGAACAGAGACTAATTCGCTGCCATCATTGGTGGCAATGTTTCTGAGTAAATAATCAAATGACTGTCCTTCGTTAACGGATAATCAGATATCCACCTGTGAACATGAGATGGGTTCCTCCGTCGTCATGGCAACATTCCAGGTAACTTCGATGACCCCTGAAATATCACCAGGTGTGTTTTGGCTGGTAATCATAAAGGGCTCGCCGGTATCAACGACTTCCAGTGTTATAAGGTCGTAATCATATCCTCCGGCACCATTTTTTCGATCCCGGGCAATGAACTGAAAGTTCAATGTTCGATCTACATTGCTCAGTGCTTCACCATAGGTGGTCGTATTTTCGGCGATATCTGACATTTGTGGAAACACCCTTGTCGCATCTGGGGAGGGTTCGAAAGATCGAAACAATGGCCCGTTGGTCGCGTCGGGGTCAATATCACCGGCAGGCCCAAGATCCCACTGTTCCCAATTGTAGACGAGTGGATCGCCGTCGGGGTCGGTGGCTGATCCGGTCAATTCAAAAGGAGTCCCTGCAGGGATGCTTTTACCATTGATGCCTTCTTCATTACCATTGGCCACAGGTGGTTGGTTGGTTGACGTGATTTCAGTTGGACATGAACCACCTGTCGAAGGGTCAGAAATATGTGCACTCATTTCCATAAGGCTTATCAGATGAAAGTAAGGGTCACTGTTTTGTTGAATGTTCTGAGCGCCACATATTCCTGCATAAGCCTGGATGGTCGATCCGCTTCCAGGCTCATAAGCGGTGCTGCCATTCCTATTACCGCCACTACAGGATCCTGCGTCGCCATTGAACGTATGATTGCCCCCAAATTGATGACCCAATTCATGGGCCACATAGTCGACATAGAATGGATCGTTGATGGGCATGTTCAATCCTGTAACTCCTCTTGCCTTATCGAAGGAGTCACAGATCACGGCCAATCCCGCCACTCCACCTCCACCAGTGCTGAAAACATGACCGACGTCATAGTTGTCAGTACCGATGACCAGATCCAGGTTTAATTGATTTTCGGAAAGCATTAAAAAGCCGTTGTTGTTGGTATAGGGGTCAGTCACTGGATCTGTATACACGATCATATCGTTGTCAGGCACCAAGGTAAAACTGACGGCCAATTCTTCTTCGTAAATGCCGCGTACACGGTTCAGAGCGGTTACAATGGCGGCAAGACCATCTTGTACCGTTCCTCCATGAAATGCGGTGTATTCTCCAGTTGCCGCTATGGCTATGCGATAGATTCTTTGTATCACTGGTGTGAGAGATTTTTTTTCTCTGTCTTTTGAGGTCCTTTCCGGTTTCTTGATTTCAGATGCATTACTTACAAATCCACAGGTAAATAATTGATCTGCAACAGGCGACAGGTTTTTTCGGTAATATGACTGGTACAATTCGGTTTGTTCAGTATAAAGGGGATCGACAAAAAAGGAGCCGTCCACTGTAAAGACCATTGCATGAAACCCGTGGGAGGTATGGTCGAGATAAATCCTGTTTTCCGTATTATCTACTCCAATTCCTGTAAAGGTTTTGATTTCCGCATATTCACTTTGAAGACGTCCTGTCAATATAGGTGCCTCCCCGATTCTGAATTTCAACATCCGGCCGTCTGGTGAAGGAACATCGATAATTGAACCATTCTCAAACCCTGTCTCACCCCTCGATGGCGTTCGTGACAACTCGTTTTTAAAGCTTGGTAAGTCTAATTGCAGTGCCCTGTACTTGGCCGGCTTAATAGGTCTTTCCTGATTTAGTGATTTCTGGGGGATGACCTGGATATCTTGCCAATAAGATTGTGCGGACAAACTCTGTACACAAAATAATGCGATGACCACCATCACCAGTACAGGATTTTTCATTTGAACTGCGTTGATATTAGGATTTCATTTATATGAATATCCAAGATACAAAGTGGCCTTATTAAGAAAGAGGTTTGACGACGGAAATAATATTCCTCAATTCAGCAAAGTGACATCACCAGCAATTACTTCCTTTTTGTTTTGGCTGAAATCATCCGAATACAGCACTTCTGCCATCACGATATAGACGCCCGGTTTGACTTTGTCCCCATTGTATCGACCATCCCAGAATGCTGCTGGGTCCCGGGTAGAAAAGAGAACATTTCCCCAACGGTCGAAAACAGACATATGAAAGCTATGGAGAATGACGGATGGCGGAATTTCGACGCGCAGGAAATCATTTTGACCGTCGCCATTCGGTGAAAAGGCATTGGGTATATATGCGTTAAAACTGATGCATTCCCTGTTGGATACTACAATGGATGTTTCATAGATGCATCCAATGTCGGTCATAGCGGTGGCTGTGTACTGTCCAGGATCGGAGACCACCAGGGTCGGCCCAACCGTGCCATCGCTCCAAACGATGTCCACGTCACTCCTGTCTGCGGTGATTATGGCATCATTTTCTTCACATTTGAGTATATCGTCACCGACATTAAATACAGGCAATTGTTGAACATCAACCTGTACTTCATCAGAACCGGCACACCCGTCGAGGAATGCTGTAGCCGTGTATTTACCTGCCGTCGAAACCTGGATGGCCGGCGTAGATTCGCCTGTCGACCATACGATATCCCATTGACTGTTGGAGACTTCCAACATCGTGGTTTCATTTTCACAGATTACGATGTCTTCACCGAGGTCAACCATGGGTACCGGTTTGGTGCTGAGTGTGAGCTCGTCCTCAGAGGTGCATCCGGATATACTGACGCTCACCTGGTAGGTTCCTTCAGAGGACACATCTATTTGTGCCGTTGTTTCACCGGTATTCCATTCGTACATAGAACCCGTTACTGATGCGTCGAGTCTCAGCGTGGTCCCATCACAGATCAGGGTATCAGGCCCCAGGGAGAAGACTGGGAACGGTTGAATCCTGACAGCCACGGAGTCCCTGTAAAAACAGTTGTCCAGGCTGGCCTCTGCCCACACCAGGCCTGATGTCGACACCGATATGGCTCTCGTTGTTTCTGATGTGCTCCAAAGGTAGTCATCAAAATCTCCGTCTACCTCAATGTTTGTGCTCTCACCTTCACAAACGACTGTCTCTGTTCCCAGGTCAAAAACGGGAATGGGCCTGACAGTCAGATGCATTGAATCGGATGCTGTACAACTAGCTCCTTCCGTTTGAGTAACGGTGACGATGTAAGCACCAGCGTCTTCCGCCTCGATGAAGGCATTCTGATCACCGGTATTCCATGCATAGGATAAACCATTTTGCTGTTGGCCAATGAGGATACTTTCACCCTGGCAAATACTTTGATCTCCCCCTAAGTCAATAACGGGAACCTCCTGGTACGTCACGATTGCAGTGTCCGAGACTGCACATCCGTTTATGCTTACATGTACGATGTAAATGCCATCTGTGTCGACGGTCAGGATAGATTCGGATGCGCCATTTTCCCACAGATGTTCTCCTTCGATCACCCGTGTATCGAGGACAACCGAAGTGCCGCGGCAGGCTATCGTATCCTCAGGCAGTGATGGTACCGGCAAGCTCTGTACCGTTACGAAGACCGTGTCCAGTGTTGTACATACGCCGTCGACGATCTGTACCGAGTATTCTCCTCCCGCCATAACATCTATTTCAGAGGTGGTCTCCAGATTGGACCACAGATAGTTCAGACCATCGGGACCTGCATCCAAAGTCACCTGTGTGCCAGCACATATCAGGGTGTCCTTCGGTAACATGGCTTCGGGGGGGCTTTGAAAGTCAACCACGATCGTGTCGTAGGCCAGGCAACCCTCGGTTCCTGCTTCCAGGATATAACTGCCAGGCATGGTAACATCCAACGCTGATTGACCCGGGAAACCCTCCCAGTTGACGGTATATCCTGGCCCGAATTGGGGAGCCAAAACAAGTGTTTTGCCTTCGCATAGCGTAGTGTCGGGACCTAATCTTATGTTGTCGAGGTCGACAAACTCTACTTCTATGATCTGTTGACTTGTACAGACACCCATCTGAACAAATACGCCGTAGTCACCTCCTTCGGTCACCGTTATGCTATTCGATTCTGTTCCGTTGTTCCACCTGTGGAAGGCGTCGGTAAGACCAGTCGTTAGTACGATTGTGTCTCCCGGGCAGACTGTTGTGTCGTTTCCTATGTCAAATACGGGTGCTGGATCGAAAAACAGATTGGCACTATCCCTGGCGGCGCAATGTCCTATGCGCATCTCAAGCCAGTACAACCCCGTGGCGGTGGCTCGAAGGGACGGGCCACTGGTGCCATCACTCCAGAGCCTTTCAGCTTCCGGAGATGACGGAGCATTCAAGGTGATAGACCGGCCTTCACATTGCGTGGGAAAGATGCCGAGATCAATTTCTGGCAATAAGGCAACGTCCACCGAGATAGAGTCACTTACCACGCAAGCTCCCGCCATGATCGTTACAGCATAAAGTCCTTCGTTGCTGACAGTGATGTTCGGCGAATTCTCACCGGTATTCCACACGGTCAAGCCCATGATATCTCCGGTGCTTAGCACGAGGCTTTGATCTTCGCAAAGCAATGTGTCGCTGCCTAAATCCAAATCGGGTTTTGTTTCAAAAAATACATCGATGGAATCTGTAATGGCGCAACGCCCTTTGCTCGAGGTGAGCCAATAGGTTCCCTGAGCGTTGACCAGGAAATCATCCTCCGTACTTCCATCGTTCCAGGAGAGGTCGCCATCGGCCAATCCCGCTGACAATATGAGGGTCTCTCCTTCACAGAGGGTGGTATCTTGTCCTAAGTCAAATGGATTCAATGTATTGACAGAAATAGTAATGACATCTGAAGATTGACAACGTCCGTTGGTAATGGTAAGTGCGTAGTCATCGGGGTCAGAGACAGCGATAAAAGAGGCTGTGTCACCGGTATTCCAAAGGTATGTCCCACCTGGAAAATTTTGTCCTATTAGAATGGATTCATCTTCACAGAGTACCGTGTCGCTGCCCAAATCCAAATCGGGTTTTGTGTCAAAAAATACATCGATGGAATCTGTAATGGCGCAACGCCC
>JBFKOL010000042.1:0-19965 GCA_041628815.1 Saprospiraceae bacterium
ACACCTTCTTCCAGTAGGAATGCTCCTTCTGCGCAATAGGTGCCAAAACATCTGGATGTAAAAAAGCCCCGGCTGTCATTTACGATGATGGGTACTTTTCTTATGGCCACTACATAGTCCACAGCCGCTGCAATGGCACGGTCACTCGTCTTCTTGCCCACAATGATCTCTACTAACGGCATCTTATCGACAGGCGAAAAGAAGTGAATGCCGATAAAATTTTCAGGTCGCGACGATGCCTGGGCGAGGAGTGTAATAGGGATAGTAGACGTATTGGATCCGTAGATCTTATCGCTTCCCAATACTGCTTCGGTCTCCTGGGTAACCTTTGCCTTGAGCTTAGGGTTTTCAAAGACTGCCTCGATCACCATTTCACAGCCCGCAACTGCTTTTGCGTCGTCCGTGGGATGAATCCTTGCCAGCACCTGCTTAGCTTCCTCTTCGGTCATACGTCGCCTTGAAACTCTTTTTTGCAGGAGCCCTTCCGAGTAGGATTTTCCTTTTTCCGCACCTTCCAACGTGACATCTTTCAAAACAACTTCCATGCCAGCCCTGGCAGAGACATAAGCAATACCGGAGCCCATCATGCCAGCGCCGAGAATACCCAACTTGCGTATTTCATAGGGTTCAAATCCCTCGGGTTTGGCCTTTCCTTTCCTGGCTTCCTGAATTCCCATAAAGCCGGTTCGGATCATATTTCTTGCCTCTTTGGTGGTAATGATATTGGTGAAGTGTCTTGCCTCAATTTCCAACGCTCGGTCGATTGGCAGCTGGCTCCCATCGTGTATCACACTTAAAATGGCTTGCGCCGCGGGATAGTTTCCATGCGTAAGTTTTCTCACATTCCCGATACCCCCCACCAATACTTGTGCTCCACTGGGTGTGAATATTCCACCTCCCGGAATTTTGTGTTTTCGATCATCCCACGGCTGAATGGGTTTTGGGTTTTCGGAAATCCATTTTTTCGCCGCGGGCACCAATTCTTCAAGGTTTTCTACCGTTTCGTTTATCAAGCCATCCCTTTTGGCCTTACCGGGATCGGCCTGTATTCCTTGCAAGAGATACATAAAGGCATTCTGCAACCCAAGCAAATACGGTAATTTAGCAGTGCCTCCTGCTCCCGGAAAAAGACCAACATTGATCTCTGGAAAGCCAATTTTTATTTTGGGATCATTCACTGCAATACGATAGTGACAGGCCAAACAAACCTCCAGGCCTCCTCCGAGTGCATGCCCGTTAATGGCGGCTACAAATGGCTTTCCCCCGGTCTCAATTTCCCGAAGATGACGGTGTATCGTCATAGCATTCTCAAAGAATGCTTCTCTATCATCTACTGGTTTTTCGAGCATTTTCAAGTCAGCACCTGCCATAAACATCCTGCGGGACGATGTCACAATTACTCCTTTTACCGCAGCATCAGAAAGCGCCTTTGCGGTCACTTCAAAATAAGATTCCATAAAATCAGGGCTGAACAAATTGGCCGGATGATCTTCCATGTTGATGGTGATCAATGCGATGCCATCGGCATCAACTTCATAGGAGAGAATATTATTTTTCATTTGTTTCATTCTAGAGTTAAATAAAAGAGCTTGATTCGACCAACACAAATCATACGCGTTCCACAATAGTGGCAATCCCCATTCCTCCGCCAATACAAAGAGTAACCAATCCGGTTTCCTTACCTGATCTTTCGAGTTCGTCAAGTAGGGTTCCCATCAGCATACATCCCGTGGCACCGAGAGGGTGTCCCAATGCAATGGCGCCACCGTTGACATTGACTTTGTCCTCCGGCACTCCAAGATCATCCATGAAACGCATAGGTACCACGGCAAATGCCTCATTGACTTCATAAAGGTCGATGTCTGTCTTCTGCATTCCCGCCTTTTTTAAAGCCTTGCGACTGGCAGGTGCTGGACCTGTAAGCATGATTGTGGGATCCGTTCCGTAAACAGCTACGGACCTTATCCGTGCCCTAGGTTTCA
This sequence comes from Saprospiraceae bacterium, assembly GCA_041628815.1. Lineage (GTDB taxonomy): Bacteria > Bacteroidota > Bacteroidia > Chitinophagales > Saprospiraceae > JBFKOL01. The sequence goes on from JBFKOL010000042.1 coordinate 1,983, forward strand.
AGCCCAACTTTTCTCCGGCCGATTTACTTCCCACCAGGGCTATCGCCGCACCATCCACAATGGCTGACGAATTACCTGCATGATGAATGTGATCGATGGCCTCCACTTCGGGATATCGGTCAATGGCGACCGCATCAAATCCCCCCATTTCTCCTATCATAGCAAAAGAAGGTTGAAGACCCGCCAACGCTTCCAAAGTTGTGTTCGGCCTGATATTCTCATCAGTATCAAGGACAGTGATTCCATTGACGTCGTATACATCGACCCTGGACTTGAATCGTTGATCCCTTTCAGCATCAGCGGCCTTCATCTGAGAACGGTAGGCAAAAGCATCTGCATCTGCCCTGTTGTACCCGTATTTGCTGGCAATCAAATCGGCCGAAATACCTTGTGGAATAGCATGACCCGGTAGAGCCACAGCAGGATCCATCAACAAGGCGCCTCCGTCTGAACCCATTTTAACACGTGACATGCTTTCTACACCACCTGCGATCAACAAATCTGAAAAACCGGATTTCACATAGGCCGCAGCCTGGTTGATTGACTCGAGGCCCGAACCGCAAAACCTGTTCAGTGTTACCCCACAAAGATGATCACCATACCCGGATTGCTGGGCAGCCGTTTTTGCAATATTGGCACCCTGGTCCATAATCTGTGTAACACATCCGAGAATTACATCTTCCACCAATGCCGGATCAAAGTCGTGCCTCGCCCTAAGCTCCTTCAAAAGAATGGTCACAAGATGAGTAGGTGTTATGGTATACAGGGCTCCTTTCTTATTGCCCTTGCCTCTAACCGTCCGTAGAGCGTCATAAATGTAAGCGTCCATTGCTGAATTTTGGTTATTTTGAAATAGGTTATTTTACATGTCGTTTCATGCAAGTCCAATGATATTGGCATTCTTGCCAATTCGTAGGTGCCTCCAAAAATAAAACAATCCTTTGGAAGACACTCAAAAATTTTGTTGCCCAGTTTAGATTTTAAACAGGTCTCCTCTCAAGCCTGAGCCGGTCTACACTTTACTCCTTTTTTTCGTAGATTTGGCAATTCTGCCAATTAATGAAATAGCTTGGAATGCAGACTACTGATACTTTGAAAAAAAATGCTCGGGGACAAGTAAAAAGAAAGCCCGGCAGGCCCACAGCGGACAGCGAAATCAACATAGAACATTTGTGTGATGTGGCAGTAAATGTCTTTGCCGAAAAGGGATTTACCGGTACAACCACGACGGAGATAACAAGAAAGGCGGGAGTGGCGCGATCTCTGATTCACTATTATTTCGGGAATAAAGAAGAATTGTGGAAAGCATCGATCAAGCGGTTGGCCAACGAATTTGTCCAGGAATTTGAAACATCGAAAAAAATTCACAAAGACCTCGATGGAATCCAGACCATAAAGGTAATCATCAGGCAATTGGTGCACTTTTATGCAAAATATCCGGCGTTTCCAAAGATCATTGCACAGGAAATGTCCGAACACAGCGATCGCAGCCAATGGATCATCAATAATTTGATTTATCCTCTCTTCAACCTTACGGGAGAGACATTCAAGAAGCAGCGTAAAATCGGCGCGATCAAAAAGATTAGCAAAGAACATCAGACTGCCATACTCCTGGGAATGGCGAGCAGTTTTTTCTCAAATCCCTACCTTGCCAAGGAATTATACGACATCGACACCTTTGACGAAGAAGCGGTTGAAAAATATGCCGATTCAGTAGTTGAAATTTTTTGTCACGGTATCGTCAAATAACCCATTATTAGGGAGCATGAAAATAGTCGTTCTAGACGGAGCTATCGCTAACCCGGGCGATCTCTCCTGGTCCAAATTTGACCAGCTGGGTCAAGTGACCGTTTACGATCAAACCCAGCCGGCACAATTGATCCATCGCGCGAAGGAAGCCGATATTATCGTGACCAACAAGGTAGTCATTGGAGCCCGGGACGTTGAAATGCTATCTGAGTTAAAATGCATTTGCCTTCTTGCAACAGGCTACGACAACATTGATACGAAGGCTACTGCCGAAAAGGGGATTGTCGTCTGTAACGCCGTAGGGTACAGTTCTGAGTCTGTAGCCCAGCATGTCTTTGCTCTAATGCTACATTTTACCAACGCGGTTCATCAACATAACATGAGTATTCAATCTGGGGAATGGTTTGATAATTCTTGGAGCTATTCATTAAAATCATTGGTTGAATTGAATGATAAGGTATTGGGTATCATTGGTTTTGGGAGGATTGGCCAGGCTGTGGCCAGGATCGGTCAATCCTTTGGTATGCCAATTTTGTCAAGCCATAAACATCCTCAAAGAGACGCTATGGAAGGCGTGAAATTTGTCGAACTCGATACCCTGTGCAGCAGGAGTGACTTCATCACATTACATACTCCGCTGAATGACGACAATGTACAAATGGTAGATGCATCGTTCCTCAACAGGATGAAAAACACTGCTATCCTTATTAATACAGGAAGAGGAGGGCTGATAAACGAACCTGATCTCAGAGACGCGCTCATTTCGGGCTGTATTGCGGGAGCCGGTCTGGACGTCCTATCCACAGAACCACCATCCGAAGATCACCCACTGATAGGACTTGACAACTGTGTGCTGACACCTCATCATGCCTGGGCAACAAGAGAATCGAGACAGCGTCTACTCGATATTGTCTATGACAACCTTGTGGCTTTTATGCAAGGCAATCCTGTCAATTTGGTCAAATAATTCATATCCAGCCTTACAAGATTACCAGAATACGATATAGATTACGGCGAGAATAGAGCCTACAGCTATTGCTGAAAGATTGAATATTTGATCCGTTTTGAACAGGGATCTGTCCACATCAACAGCTTTCAGGTTGTCTTTACCACGTTCTGTGATCAATAAATAAAAGACAAGGGCGGAAAGTACCAATACAAGTACGCCGAACCACGGTGCCACACCGGTTTCAGTGAACAGGATCTTGAATCCTGAAGGTACCGATATGACCAACAGGGCTCCCATGAGAATACTCCTGAAATAAAGGTCTCTGGATCTTTCGGTACCGCTTTGCCTTGCCTGGTAGAGCGAAAGTATAACCATGAGAAAGGCAAGTACAAGGAAACTGAATCCCATTCGATCGAGGAAGGGCAAGGCTGGATAAAATACCTGGAGACTCCACGATAGCGGGATGGACAAAACGACGACCACTAAAGCAGCATTGGCGGAAGCGCGTTTCCAAAAAAGCCCGAAGAGGAAAACGACCAGAACACCAGGGCTGATGAAGCCGGTATATTCCTGGATGTATTGGAATACCTGGTCAAGACTGGTCAATGTTGGCGCTATCAATATACCGATTACAAGCGCTGATGTCGCTGCTATCTTCCCGGTAAAAACGAGATTCCTCTCACTTGCGCCTTGGTTGAACATGGGCTTGTATATGTCCAGGGTAAAAATGGTCGATGCGCTGTTGACCATGGAACTGATCGAAGAACCAATGGCAGCCACGAGGGCGGCAAACACGATCCCTTTAAGCCCTGTTCCCACATAATTGTTGAGTACCCAGGGAAAGGCCTCATCCGGCTTTGCCAATTCAGCCCCAAGCACAAATGCGGCTATTCCAGGAACCACTACGATCAAAGGCATGAACATTTTTAGAAATGCGGCAAACGCGACACCTTTTTGCGCTTCTCGCAATGATTTTGCAGCGAGAGCCCGTTGAATGATGTATTGGTTCGTGCCCCAATAGTACAGGTTGGCTATCCACATACCGCCCAGCAAAACACTTATCCCCGGCAAGTCGATATAGGAAGGGTTGGACTTGTCGAGTATCATATCAAATTTTTCAGGAGCCTGTTCGTATAAGGCACCCAGTCCGTTGAAGAAACCTCCGTCACCTACTGCCGAAACCACCATGATGCTAGCGATCAATCCTCCGATACCTAATACCAACACCTGTGCGACATCTGTCCAAACAACCGCTTTAAGGCCTCCGAAAATCGAAAAACTTGCAGAATATAATACCAGGCCCAGAATGCCGAAAATAAGGGGCACTCCCAAGAGAGTTTGAATAGCCAGACCTCCGAGGTACAAAACCGATGTGATGTTGATGAAGACAAACAATAAGACCCAGAAAAATGCCAATCCTATTCGTACCCTGCTGTCAAAGCGCATTTCAAGAAACTGGGGCATCGTGTAAATTCCCTTGTTGATGAAAACAGGAAGGAAGAATTTTGCCACGATCAATAATGTGGCAGCAGCCATAAGTTCGTAGGTGCCGATGGCCAATCCCATAACAAATCCTGACCCATTCATACCTAGAATTTGCTCTGTAGAAATATTGGAAGCAATCAGAGAGCCACCGACAGCCCACCAGGGAAGAGACTTACTGGCCAGGAAATAGTCCTTGGAGGTCTCGTTTCCTCCTTTCCTGTTGGACAACCAGATACCAAAGCCAACAATACATAAAATATAGCCGGCAAAAAGGATGAGATCGAAAGTGGAAAACGTCATGTCATAAATTGAATCAAACTACAGGTCAACAATTATAGGGATTATTCTATATTTACCGGGCCCCACTGCAAACAATGCGCCTTCATTTCTAGGTGCAAACAAAATAATCCTCTCACCGCATCAGACCAAAATTTGATTTTAATAATCCGATAGTAAAGCATAATTTTAATCGAATTGTAACATGAAATAAAAATTTAATTCAATAAAAAAACTTGTATGAAAAGAATTGACTATTTACTCAAACTATTAATCTTTGGTGTCTTTGTGCATCTTGGCCTAACTGGCTATGCTCAGAATACCGTCAGCGGGACGGTCACGGATGAAACTGGAGAGGCGCTGATAGGGGCCAATATCATCGTGCAGGGCACCACGGACGGTACCATCACAGATTTTGATGGAACCTTCAGTGTGAACACTTCAAAGGCTTATCCCTTCAATCTTGTCGTTTCTTTTACAGGATACAATTCTGCTACCATAGCCATCACAGGTGCTACATCTGGACTGGAGGTTGTATTGTCAGAAGGAATTCTGCTGGGAGAAGATATTGTCGTTTCGGCATCCCGCAAAAGAGAAAAAGTCCAGGAAGCTCCTGCATCCATTTCAGTGCTCACAGCAAGAAAGCTTGCAGCTACGCCAAACCCTACGGATGTAACACGAAACCTTGTAAACACACCTGGTGTGCAGATACAACAGCAATCCGCCAACAGGATTAACATTTCCATGCGAGGTGGTGCCGGTCTATTTGGGACTTCTGTATTCCCAATAATGGATTATAGGAGTCTTGTTGGACCAGGTATTGGTACTTTTCAGTCGGACCAGGCTGGCCTGAGTACCATCGATATCAATAGAATTGAAGTAGTTCGAGGACCTGGATCTGCTCTGTATGGGCCTGGTGTTACCCAGGGGGTCGTACATTTCATTACAAAAAATCCTATCGACTTCCCAGGGACTACGGTTGAATTATTTGGAGGAGAACTCAGTACTTTTGGGGGCTCTATACGTCATGCAGGTCGTAATGAAGCTCAAACCTTTGGATATAAAATCAACGTAAATCATCGAAGAGGTAATGAATTCATTCTTAATCCAAATGACCCTACAGATGCATTGCAAATAGCGAAATTTCAGAATACAGTGGTGCAGCCAGCGATATCCAATAGTGTCGTAGATCCTACTGCGCCTCCTGAGGTATTGATTGCCAATCTCGACGAGGATGGCGATGGCAATCCTATGGCCGACGATTGGTACAATACTACTGCCAATGCTACTCTTGAGTTCAGACCCAAAAACAATTTGGCGGTAACTCTTACCGGCGGATATAACCAAGCAAAATCAATTTTTTACAACGAACAAGGTGAAGGTCTGGCACAATCGAAAGAATATTGGTTGCAAGGTCGTGTGCAGGCAGGGGGATTTTTTGCACAACTTTTCTACGTTGATAACGACGGAGGCAGCAAAGAATCTCCGACATTCTTGTACCAGACAGGTAACAGGACACCCGTTGCCCGAACTCAGTTGGAAGGGCAATTGCAATACAATTTTGGCACTCCTGGTTTCTTGAATGCTGACTGGACAGCTGGATTTGATTATCGATTTGCAAGTCAGGATACTGAGAACCTTGTTTATGGCAGAAATGAAGATGACGATGATTTTGAAGTCATTGGTGGTTACCTCCAGGGAAAGTTTGCCTTAGGAGATAAAATTGATCTTGTTCTGGCAGGCAGGTATGACCAATTCAACTTTATCGATGAAGGTGCATTTGCACCTCGTGCAGCCTTGGTATATAAGGCGAGTCCTAACCATACTTTCCGGACCGCCTACAATCGGGCTAACAGTACAGTTTCCAACCTCCAGTTGAACATAGATTTTCCTTTGGCTACCATTATTCCCGGTTCATTTGATCTCTGGCTATATGGTAACAAGACGACCCAAACTTTTGGAAGCTCTCCTCAGATAGAATGGTTTACAAGTCTTATTCCTTCACTTCCTGTGGGTACGCCTGGCGCCGGACTTCCTTTAGGCGTTATTCTGGCTCAGGAGGCTGCACCGGGTGTAAGCCTAAATCAATTTGTAGTTTCTCAGCTAGTAGCTGGATTAGGAGCCGACCCTGCAACTGCAGGTCTTGCACCATTAGTTGGTCAAGTTTTAGGAAATTTGAACCTGGCGGCATTGGGGTTCGGAGGCCAATTATCTCCTGGGTTTAACATCTTTGATGGCACTCCGCTTGGGTTGATCGATGCTCCTGTTTCACAGATTGCCACATTGGATTCCTGGGAAATTGGATATAAGGGGTTAATTGCGGACAAACTCGGAGTGAGCTTCGATATTTACTATAGCCATGCCGATAAAAATTCACAGTTCACCGCCATTTCACCAGGGTATCTATTGCTGGGTATTGGTAATATCCCAACGCAACTGGGTGCTGCCGTTCAGAATGCTTCCCAGGGACAAATTGAACAAGCTCTTCTCGGTCTCGGATTACCCCCAGCACAGGCCACAGGTACTGCGGCGGCATTGGGAGCAGCGATTAACGGTGCTTATACCGCAGCCGGTGATATTGCTTTTAATACGCCTGCTGCTGCCTTTGGTGGCTTGAGTTTAAGTCAATTGTTAAATGCATTACCATTCCATGCGACTACTTCGACTGAACAGGTTCCAGATAATGGAGTGACTCACCTTGCCGCGGGATACCGTACATTTTCTCCTAGGAGTTTCTGGGGTTCAGATCTGGGACTGGAATATTATGCTAGCAATGACTTGTCCATATTCTTCAATTATTCATGGGTAAGTGACGTGGAGTTTTTCCAGGACGTTCTCGGCACAGACGCTGTAGAGGAAATTCAAACCAATCTCAACATACCTAAGAATAAGTTCAGATTAGGTTTTACTTATACGCCATCATCAGGGTTCCGCGGAAATCTTGCATTCCAGCATGACGATTCTTACTTTTCCAATTCGGGACAATTTAGCGGAATTACAGAGGAACGTAATTTGGTAGATGCCGGAATCGGCTATCAGTTTGAAAACGGCTTGTCTATCGACATTTCAGCGACCAATGTTTTGGACAATGAGTATCGATATCTTCCAAACTTTCCAAAAATAGGTAGAAGAACAATTGCCAAAATCACGTATACGTTTGGCGCAGGAGAATAAATAGAGTTTAAACCAAAAATTCCAGTGTTCATACCGCCACTTCTCATTTCGAGGTGGCGGTTTTTTTTATAACAAAGCTCCAGCCAAAGCTTGAAAGACAGCTACAAATGTTGCCAGTCCAAGCGCCCACCAGAAATTGGCTACTTTGAAGTCATCCAAGAACCAGTCCGCAACAAGAATCAATAAAGCACCAAGCAGTAGTTTAAAAATGCCGAAGGAAAGAATGCCCAGGGATATGATTTTCAGAAACGTTCCAAGGGTGAGGTTAAGGATGGCAATGACCAATACGATGAGTAGTGCTGTCACATAATTTTTAATCGTAACACCTTTTAACAACTGGGCTCCAAGAAAGAACCCCAGTGCGGCGATCAATACTGAAATAATTAGATGCATCATGGAATTGACTTTTGCCTGAATTTAGGAACTTAGATCGATTATGCATAAACTCCGCACCAGGTATGTGTATCAATGCTCACCTGGATAGGAAAGATCGATTTGTTTTCGGATTTCATCCATGACTTCCATAAGGTCTTGGCTGAATTGATGGGTAAGGCAACCGTTTTCAGTCTTTCCCGCCAGCAAATCCTCATGGATTGCGATGATTTCGTAACAATATCCTCTGCAATCCTCCTGGTATTCCATTTTAGCCACCACTTCTTTTTGGTCGTACATGATCATTTTGCGGGATTCATGCCACCTGCTTTTGACTTCTATCCATCTCTCCGTACCATATATTCTTGCTGTGATGGCGGTATTTGCTTCCAGCGTCGCGTGCAGGTGCGCAAATCCTGCGTTTTCGTATTCAAACCTTATGGACGTGGTTAGGTCAACACCTGTAGATCCCTTGATGGCACGTGCTGAAATACGATCTGGTTTGCCCATCATCAGTATTGCCAGAAAAACCGGATAGATTCCTATATCTAGCAATGCTCCACCTCCCAGCGCCGGGTCAAACAGGCGGCTTTCAGGTTTGAATGGGGCTTTAAACCCGAAGTCTGCCTCGACCATGACAATTTTGCCCAATTGACCACTTTCTTTAAACGCAACAAGGTCGTGCATGAAGGGGAAAAATCGCGTCCATAGCGCTTCCATAAGGAAAAGACCAGCTTTTTGCGCAGTCTGGCTCATCTCACTGACTTGCCTGGCATTCAATGCGATTGGCTTTTCACAAAGTACATGCTTTCCATGTTCCAGGCATAGCATGGTATGTTCATAGTGAAAGGAATGGGGCGTGGCAATGTAAATGATTTCAACTTCGTCATTATTCACCAGGGTTTCGTAGTTGTCATAGGCATATTTCGCCCCGTACCGGAGCTTGAATTCTACCGAACGGTGGCTGTCCCTTGAAGCAACGGCTGTCAGCCGGGCTCCTGGCACCTTTACCAGGTCATCCACAAACTTGTGGGCTATTTTCCCCAATCCAAGTATTCCCCAATTAACAGTTGATTGTTCCGCCATATTCAGGAAAAGTATTGAAAGATGAAGGTAATTGATTATACTGCTTTAAATTACTTTGATACAAATAATCCGGTCGTTTTGAGATTAGGACTGTTCATACCGTGCTACATTGACCAGTTTTATCCGCAAGTCGGTATTTCTACTTTGCAGCTCTTGGAGAAATTCGGTTGTCAAGTAGAATACCCCACGGAACAGACCTGTTGTGGACAACCTTTGGCAAACAGCGGTTTCGCTCTACAAAGCCGACAAGCAGAAAACCATTTCACAAAGGTTTTTTGGGAATACGATTACATCGTTTGTCCTTCAGCATCGTGCGCATATCACGTTCGTCATCATCTACTGCCTGGATCAGAAACGTCTAAGGCAACTGAAGTGAGAAAACGGACACTGGATCTTGTAGAGTTCCTTGTCGATATTTTGCGCGTAGATCACCTGGATGTTTCGTTTCCATACCGGGTAGGCCTTCATGAAAGTTGTCATGGACTGCGTGGTGCCCGAATGGCTTCGTCCAGTGAGATTGTGGTGCCAACCTTTTCCAAGTGGCGGTACTTGCTCGATATGGTTGATGACATTCAACTGGTCCCTTTGGAGAGAAAAGATGAATGTTGCGGTTTCGGTGGGACTTTTGCTATTAAAGAAAGTGCCATTTCAGCTAAGATGGGTGAAGATCGCCTATCGGACCATATCAAACATGGCGCCCAGTACATTACTTCCAGCGACATGAGTTGCCTGATGCACCTGGAAGGTCTGTCCAGGCGAAAGAAATGGCCTGTAAAGGTGATCCATATTGCCGAAATATTGAACGGAAGTAATTCATGATAAATAATTCAAAAACGAAATTTAAACCCTGTCCAATTCACCAATTCATCAATTCACCAATTCACCAATTCACCAAATAAAAACATATGTCCCTCGGATACGCACTCAAAGAAAAAACAGACTGGCACGACAAAGCGCTTTGGCATGTGCGGTCCAAACGCGACAAGGCTGTAAAACAGGTTCCTGAATGGGAAACACTTCGCGAAACTGCATCCACAATCAAAGACCATACATTGGCCCATCTTGATAAGTACCTCGAACAATTCGAGCGCAATGCAATTGATAACGGCGTTGGGGTACACTGGGCAACAGATGCCGATGAGCACAATAGAATAGCCTTTGATTTGCTCCAAAAAAACGGAGTTCAGTCCGTTGTAAAAAGCAAATCAATGCTTACGGAGGAGTGTGGTTTGAATGAGTACCTCGAAGAGAGAGGGGTTGAAGTTATTGATACGGACCTCGGAGAACGTATCATTCAATTGAAGGACGAACGTCCGAGTCATATTGTGATGCCCGCCATTCACCTTAAAAAAGAAGAGATAAGCGATTTGTTCAATGAAAAACTTCATACCGAAAAAGGTAATGCAGATCCCGCATATCTGACAGAGGCGGCTCGACAGCACTTGCGCCAGAAGTTTCTAGATGCAGATGCAGCCATGACCGGCGTCAACTTTGCCATTGCCGAGACGGGAGGCATCGTGGTATGTACGAACGAGGGCAATGCGGATATGGGGATACACGCGGCACCGTTGACCATCCATTCCATGGGCATAGAAAAGATCATTCCCAGGGTAACAGATCTCGGCGTATTTACCCGGTTACTTGCGCGTAGCGGAACCGGTCAGCCAATAACGATTTACACTTCACACATCCATAAGCCACGACCCAAAACGGCAATGCACATCATCATTGTAGATAATGGAAGAAGCAGACACCTCGGAAGGGAATCATTCAGGAATGGCCTGAAATGTATCCGGTGCGGCGCATGTATGAATACGTGCCCCGTCTATAGACGCGGAGGAGGACACAGCTACCGCGCCACCGTACCTGGTCCTATCGGATCCATATTGAACCCAGGCACTGATGTCAAACAATACAGTGATCTTCCTTTTGCCTCCAGCTTGTGCGGATCATGTGCTGACGTTTGTCCCGTCAAGATTGACATTCACGAACAACTGTACAAATGGCGTCAGGAAATAGAAAAAGGCCGGTCACAATCCATAACGCAACGGATTGTCCTGTACCTTGTATCCAGGGCACTGTCAGATTCGCGATGGTATAACATGGCCACATCTATAATGCGGGCGGGACTGAGATTAACGCCTGGTTTTATTCTGGAAATGAACGAATGGGGCAAGCACCGGGAGTTGCCAGAGTTGCCCCGGGCGCCCTTTAAGCAATGGTATAAAAAGAATCGCCGGAATGAGCAAGGGTAAAATATTAAATGCAATCAGAAAAAATAAACCATCGGACGGCCCCCCTTTGCCAGGGACTCTTTCGATCTCTATGGACGGCGATCCTGTAGAAACTTTTACCCGAATTGCTTCCGAAAGCTCCAAGGTGATAAAGATATCTTCCTCCAGCGAAGACTTCAAAGCACACTTTCGCGATTTTGAAAAAGTGGTAGATTATACAAGAGATGATGAGACACGAGATCTTGATATAGACGTTCTGGTTATCAAGGGGCAGCTAGGCGTATGTGAAAATGGTGCCATTTGGGTTGATGAAAACACTATGGGTGAACGCATTCTTCCTTTTGTTTGCCAGCATCTCGCAATCGTCCTCGACAGCAAAGACCTCGTCGGTAATATGCACGAGGCTTATGGAAAAATAAAACCGGGGTCCATAGGGTTTGGTGTATTCATCGCAGGTCCCTCCAAGACCGCGGATATAGAACAGTCGCTTGTAATCGGCGCACACGGGCCCAGGTCTCTCACCATATTTTTAAATACCTCAGAAAAGATTTAGATTGAAAAAACCCAACATTCATCCTGACGCCAGGGCCTTAGTTTTTGACCTCGACGGCACATTGGCCGATACCATGAAATACCATGTCATCGCATGGATTAGGACTGGAATACATTACAACAAGCCGATCACGGAAGAGATGATCAATCAACTCAATGGAACGCCGACTTTACAAGTAGTCGTCGAATTGAACAGGATGTACGGATGGCATCTCGATCCCAAGGAGGTAAAGGCTTACAAAGACAACGAGTATCAAAAGATACTTAAAGCAATAGGTCGCATTCAAGCTATCCCTGAAATCTACGAAGTGGCTAAGGAAGCCAGAGATAAATATCCCATGTGCATCGGCACGGGAAGTACAAGACCCAATGCCATACGGGCACTGCGTGATATGGGTGTGGAAGATTGGTTTGAAGCGGTCATCACTGCAGATGATATAGAACATCCTAAACCGCATCCCGATACTTTTCTGCGTTGTGCTGAAATCATGGGTGTCGAGCCGTCTGATTGCCAGGTTTTTGAAGATGGGCCGATGGGATTACTCGCAGCCGAAAGAGCAGGTATGATAGTGACCAACGTCTTAGAATCCTGATGACTTGGGTCCCTTATTTTTTATGATCACAAGACTAGGGTCGAACGGATATCGTCCAAACGATTTTCCATATATCGCAATACCTCCTCCTGCGATAGTTTCCAATCGCACGGTCAACCCATTACGTGAGCGAGCCCTGCGCAGATCTCTTCTTGATAAAGGAATTTTTACCAAGTAGCCGTATGATCCTGCCTCTCGCAATTTTCGGTCTCTCAGCTGATAATGCCAGGAAAGCACACCTCTGTGGTCTGCTGGATCATCCTCCAAGGTCAAGCGACTTCTTTCTCTTCCATTCAGGAAAATCCTCACCTCCGATGGAAACTTGGTTTCATCGGTCATGGGATAGGCGTTGGGATTGCTGCTTGGAAACACCCTCGATCCTCTCATATAGTCCTGGTTTGTATCAAATGTCTCGCGGTCTTTGACAAACAATTCTTTGGCTGATGCTTCAAGCACAATATAGGTCTCTTCCACATCGCCAAGGCTTTCGTTCCTTGGTATGCGAAAGGTGTACTCGAAGTATCCCTTCCCTGCCCCGTTCACCTTTTTCCCTTCCATGACATCCCACAATTTCTGACTCCACATAGCGTCTGTATAATCCTTAACTGCGACCGGATAAATAACAGTCTGCGACGGAGCATCTCCTCCTGCTATTTCGAGGAGAAAAAAGTTGCGGTGGATGATGGTGCCCTGAACATCTGTCAATTTCATACCTATATGAGCGATACCGTTGTACTGCGGAGCTTTGATCATTAGTGGATCCAGCTCTAACTGAGCCCAGGGGGTGAATGGAATGTCTTTATTTCCGGTTTGAATCATATGCTCGGCACCCGACGCATCAATCACTTTTACTTCATACAACAATGTCAGAGATGATCCATACGCGTTACCGGAAAAGTCCGATAGAAACAAAGGTATCTCGACCATTTCAGAGGGAGAAACGGTTTTCATGATCTCGTTTCCTGTCGTCAGGTAGGTTTCTGCATGCAGATCTTTTAATGACATCCCTTCAACAAATGCTTCCAGGCCTGTTTCCTTATCACTTCTGTCAAAACGCCAGTACCCGTTCCATTCATTGATGACATCGTGATGCTCGGTATACAACCATCCGGCGACTTTTGGGAACATCCTAAAGGTGTTAATCATGCGGTGGTAATCCCAACTCCAATCCACGTCGCCCGTGCTTCCTTCATAGCCCCAAACGTTACCACATTCAGAATTAATATTAGGTTGACGATCCTGCCTGTATCCTTCTTCAAAATGATGAGTACTTCCGGCATAAGTCTGACTATCGATTTCATCCAGATGATCATACCACGCCCACCCGGGAAGATAGGCATGCCACGAATTGATGTCAGTCTCCGTATGACCCCTGCCACAACAAATAGAATTGTCTTCTACGAGGCGAGTCTGATCCAATGATTTAGCGAGGTAATACATTGATGCTACCCATGCTTGGGTGGAAGGAAGGTATCTACGTGCCGTTTGGCTGTCCTCATTCACATGGGTATACAGTCCCCAGGTTTCGTTGAAGACCACCCAGGAAAATATGGAGGGGTGATTGTAATCCCTCTTGATCATTTGGCGCAAAGTGTATTCGGATTCCTCTTGCATCAATTCATCCGGCTCGCCCCAGCTGTTCGGTAAATCTTCCATGACAAGCAAACCCAGTTTGTCCGCCCAATATAATTTTCTCGGCACTTCTACCTTTATGTGGGTGCGAATTCCGTTTAATCCGATCGACTTGCTCCTTTCAATCTCTTCACGCATGAATTGATCGCTTGGAAAGGTATAATATCCATCAGGGTGATATGACTGATCCAGGGCCATCTGCAGATATATTGGTTTATCATTCAGGGCGATATAGGGATATTCAGTACCAGGCAGGTCAACAACAGAAATTTTGCGCATCCCGAAATAGGTTGAAATGCGATCGGCACCAGCTTGTATTGTTGCTTCATACAAATAGGGGTCTTCCAGCGACCATAGACGAGGATCAGGAATCTTCACCTGGAAGTTTATCTTGCTTTGTCCGGCATTCATCTTTAAAGTTTTACGGATAATGCCAGCAGGAGTTTCAATGCTCATCTCAAAATCGTGCTCTGACTCAGATGCCCGGTCTATGGCAGCCGTGATGGCTACCTGGCCCTTATCGATATCCGGAGTGAAATGTACATACTTTAGGAATTGTCTCCCCCGTGCTTCAAGGTATACGGTCTGCCATATTCCCCGTGCATTGCCATAACCCTGTTTACCATAAAGTGTAAAATCGCGGCGAATATCATCTACTCGTATGACCAATGATTGATCTATGCCGTATTTGACGTATGGAGTCAGTTCCATCTCGATCGGTACATAGCCTCCCTTATGAGAGCCCACCAACTGACCGTCAAGCCAAACCGTCGTTTCCCAGTCCGATGCGCCGATCACCAGGAACGTACGCTTTCTGGACCATTCAGGGGGAATGATTATTTTTTTTCTGTACCAGGCCACATCCGATTTGTCTTCTACACCCGACAACGGGCTGCCCCATGGGAAAGGCACCAGGATGGATTCTTGGAATACTTTTTGCGGGCGATGCCATTCATCGGTGATTCCAATATTCAAAGTATCAAATTCAAATTCCCAGACACCATTCAGGTTGACCCATTCCGGTCTCATGAAATCGGGCCTCGGATGTTCTGGTAAAGGGATATCCTGGCCCATGCTGGCTTGAACCATACATACACAAAGAAAAACTAGAAAGAATGATTTCAATGATTGTTTTTTACGCATGAACATGATTTGAGATTAATATCCTTTTACTATAACAGGGCTGTATAAATTCAGACAAGAGTGATCGGGTTTCCTGTTGACATCATCCAAAAACTCCTTGACTACCTGAGTCTTGCATTCCATATCTCCCCCGCCATGACCCCCTTCGTCCATGATAAAGAGCATTGACCTGTTGAGGTCTTCCAGCATACGGTGACCATCTTCCGGCGGCGTCACAGGATCATAGTGGTTGACAAATACCAATGTTGGCAGGTCAGAAGGATCAAACCTTCGACCGCCGATTGGTAGCACGTTATCGTGGAGATAGGCACCCGCCAGATAACAGGCATTAAACAGTCCCAGGCGGTCCGGAAACAACTCGTAAGTCTCATATATACTATCTATCACCCCCGGTGTATTTCTTGGGTCAAACATTTCATGTCTTTCAACAGCCAACCACATGGAAGAATTATAGTTGGAATTTAATATGACATCACCTTCGATGATTTCCTTAATCGGTTCTTTATCCTGGTTGGAAAACGCATAGATCAAAGCTGGTATCCTTTCCCTTGCATCGGTCCTGTACAAAGCCCTCCTGATGATGTAAATGGCGTCCTGAGGATTAACGACATAATTACCTTTTGAATAAGCAATGGTCAGGGGATTCTCTGATAGCCATGCCACCGACTCCAGATAGACTTTTTTCAAATCCGGATATGCGTCGTTACAACCATCCGTGGAGGCGCAATAGTCAAAAATCCGTGACAATGACAGCGAGTAGGCTTCGAGCCTCGAGATCAACAAATCGCCGCCAAGTGGGTTGGGCGAATTGAGTATGACCCCATTAACCAGTTCGGGAAACATATTCTGTACGATCCGGGCAAGTCTTGTGCCATAAGATCCTCCAACCAAGTTGTACTTTTCATACCCCAGGTGATTCATCAGGGCGCCAACGTCCCTGGCATTTTGAAAGGAATTGTAATTGGAAAGATCGCGGCCTTCTTCTTTCATCTGTTCGCTGAATTGCCGGAAAGCCTCTTTCATGGCCCGTATTTCTTCATCACTCGAATAGTCTGCAGCCACTACATCCTGGATAGCTTCTTCTAGGTTTGGCAATCCTGATGACAGGTTGATCCCGCGTTGATCAAAAAAGATGATATCTCTTTCTTTTCGCAATTCGTCGTCCAGCCAACCATCGAATTGACCTTTTACGAGACTGTAGCCCCCTGGACCACCGGTGAAAAGTACAATGGGGTATTTGCCAGAACCAGATTTCTTTGCCTTAAGGACGACATATGCTATACTGATCTTGGGTCCGTCAGGTACATCGTGGTCCTCGGGCACCTCCAACAACCCACAGTCCATTTCTTCCGTCAAACCTAGAGATTCCCTAAACGGACATTCTGCAACGACACTTCCTGAGGAAGAACATCCAGTTATACCGACAAATACCAGGATCAGACAAATGTGTTCCAGTAGGTCTTTTGGCTTTTTCATCTAATGGCAATTGAGGTAATATGGGAAGGTTTTCATGCCAGTACTTCTTTTACGACGTGGCCATGTACATCGGTGAGTCGGAACCTTCGGCCCTGGAATTTATGGACGAAGCGTTCGTGATCTATCCCCATAAGGTGCATGATCGTAGCCTGGAAATCGTGAATATGCACGGGGTTCCTGACAATGTTGTATCCAAAATCATCGGTTTCTCCAAAAGACATCCCGCTTTTTATGCCGGCACCTGCCATCCATACGGTAAAGCATCTCGGGTGGTGGTCACGGCCGTAATTATCCGGTGTTAATTTTCCCTGTGAGTAACATCCACGTCCGAATTCACCTCCCCAGATGACCAGTGTGTCGTCGAGCAATCCGCGCTGTTTGAGGTCAGTCATCAATGCATAGGAAGCCTGGTCGGTGTCACTACAAAGTTTTCGTATTTCCGATGGCAAATTGCCATGCTGGTCCCATCCCTGATGATACAACTGCACGAAACGGACATCATTTTCTATCAGTTTTCGCGCCAAAAGGCAATTGGCCGCATAAGAACCGGGAATGCGCGCCTGTTCTCCATAAAGTTTAAATATGTAATCCGGTTCTTTACTTACATCCAATGTCTCAGGAACTGAGGTTTGCATTCTGAAAGCCATTTCGTATTGTGCTATCCTGGAATGAAGACGTTCTTCACCAGTATGCTGATAACGGCTTTCATGCAAGGCTTTTAGATTAGACAACATGCGTTCCCTGCTGGCACGATCGACCCCTGCCGGATCGTTCAGGTAGTGAATTGGATTTTCCCCGGACTGAAACAACACCCCCTGGTGATCCGATGGCAAAAAGCCGTTTCCCCACAGCTTGGCATACAGGGGCTGATCGTAGTTATTGCTTCTTGACAACAAGACAACAAAGGCAGGCAGGTTCTTATTGGTGCTGCCCAAGCCATAACTGAGCCATGACCCAATACTCGGTCTTCCGGCCTGCTGCGAACCCGTCTGGATAAAGGTGATCGCCGGGTCGTGGTTGATCGCTTCGGTGTGGACGCTCTTGATGATCGCGAGGTCGTCGACCATCCGCGCGGTGTAGGGCAGGAGCTCGCTCACCCAGGCGCCGTCGCCGCTGCCGTGGCGCGCGAACTTGTAGATCGAGGGGGCAATCGGAAAGCGCTTCTGGCCCGAGGTCATGGTCGTCAGCCGCTGGTTGCCGCGAACCGATTCCGGCAGGTCGCGGTCGAACATCTCCTCGAGCACCGGCTTGTAGTCAGATCG